>NZ_JAJOHP010000025.1:0-70107 GCF_021109375.1 Arthrobacter sp. AK01 | reverse complement strand
CCCCAAACCCCAAACCACCACCCCGGACGCCCACTCCGGCGCCACCTGCTGCCCACTTCGCCGATTCGGGGCTTCGCTGCACAACATGCCGCGCTCTCGGCATGTCCGGCAGCAACTCCCCGAACCGGACAGAACACCAACGCACTCCCAAACCAGCCCAACGCCCGAAGAACACCCCCGGCAGCTGGATCCAGCCATCACAAGCGAATGATGGCTGAGCCAGGAGTCACCTACCGTCGACCGCGGCGTCCGGCAGCATGCGTCCAAGGGAGCTTCGCGTCCGCTCAGCGGGCGCTTTAGCGACCGATCATGCAGAGGTCGTCGCGGTCGACGAGCCAAAACCCCCGATTAGCCGAGGTTCGCGACTCCCGGGTACAGCGGGTGCGCCTTCGCGAGGACATCAACGCGGTGACGCAGCCCGGAAAGGTCCGCATCGGCGTCGGCGATCAACACTTCGGCGATGATGTCCGCAACCTCGTGGAAGGCCGCTTCTCCGAAGCCGCGCGTGGCGAGCGCCGGGGTGCCGATGCGCAGGCCGGAGGTGACCATGGGCGGGCGCGGGTCGAACGGGACGGCGTTGCGGTTGACGGTGATGTCGATCGCGGCGAGGCGGTCCTCGGCCTGCTGGCCGTTGAGTTCGCAGTTGCGCAGGTCAACGAGGACCAGGTGCACATCCGTGCCGCCGGAGACAACGCTGATGCCCTTCGCCGCAACGTCTTCGCGGGTAAGCCGCTCGGCGAGGATCCGGGCGCCGGCCAAGACGCGTTCCTGACGTTCACGGAACTCCTCGGACGCGGCGATCTTGAACGCGACAGCCTTGCCGGCGATCACGTGCTCCAGCGGACCGCCCTGCTGGCCGGGGAACACTGCCGAGTTGATCTTCTTGGCGATGTCGGCGTCGTTGGAGAGGATGATGCCGCCACGGGGACCGGCGAGGGTCTTGTGCGTGGTGGAGGTGGTGACGTGGGCATGCGGGACCGGCGAGGGGTGCAGGCCGGCGGCAACCAAGCCCGCGAAGTGGGCCATATCGACCATGAGGTAGGCGCCCACGGAGTCGGCAATCCGCCGGAACTCAGCGAAGTCCAGCTGCCGAGCATAAGCGGACCAGCCTGCCACGATCAGCGCAGGCTTGTGTTCCTGCGCCAGGCGCTCCACCTCGGCCATGTCCACGGTGTGGGTGTCCTCGCGGACACCGTACGGGACCACGTTGTAGAGCTTGCCGGAGAAGTTGATCCGCATGCCGTGGGTGAGGTGGCCGCCGTGGGCGAGGTTGAGGCCCATGATGGTGTCGCCCGGCTTGATGAGGGCGTGCATCACCGAGGCGTTGGCCTGTGCACCGGAGTGCGGCTGGACGTTCGCGAAGTCTGCGCCAAACAGGTCTTTGATGCGGTCGATGGCGAGCTGCTCGATCACATCCACGTGCTCGCAGCCACCGTAGTAGCGCTTGCCAGGGTAGCCCTCGGCGTACTTGTTGGTCAGGACTGAGCCCTGGGCCTGCATCACGGCAACGGCGGTGTGGTTTTCGGAGGCGATCATTTCCAGGCCGTCGCGCTGGCGACCCAGTTCGTCGTCGATCTTCGCAGCGATCTCAGGATCCAACTCGGACAGCTGGGCATCCAACGACGCCGACACAACCTGCTGGTACTCAGTTACGGACACCGGGTTCACAGTTCTCCACCGTTCGTTGCAGCGTATTCTTCAGCCGACATGAGCGGCCCCTCTTCGGTTGCGGCCACCTTGAACAGCCAGCCGGCACCATAGGGATCGTTGTTGATCAGGGCCGGATCGCTGACGACGGCGTCGTTGATCTCGGTCACCTCACCGGTCACGGGCGAGTACAGGTCAGACACCGACTTGGTGGACTCCACCTCGCCGCAGGTCTCGCCCGCGGTCACGGTCGAACCAACCTCGGGCAGGTCCACGTACACAATGTCGCCCAAGGCGTCAGCGGCCACTGCGGAGATCCCGATCCCCACAGGTCCGTCACCATCGACGGCAACCCACTCATGCTCAGCCGAGTATTTCAATTCAGCAACTACCTTGCTCATTCCACTTCCTTCTTTCTGAGAGTTTTTGTACAGCTGATGCCCTCAACGGGGCGTCATTAGGGCGTTATGTGTACACAAACTCCCTATTTTTGGCGCTTGTAGAACGGGAGCTGAACCACTTCGAAAGGTTCGGCTTTGCCGCGCAAGTCCACTTCCACGATCGTGCCCGGCTCTGAATGCTCGACGTCGACATAGGCCATCGCTACCGGGTAACCGAGCGTCGGGCTCGGCTGGCCGGAGGTGACTTCGCCGATGAGCGAGCCGTCCTTGAGGACCGAATAATGTCCACGGGCGGCTCGGCGGCCGGTGCCTTTGAGGCCTACGAGCTTCTGCCCGATGGTCGACCCGACGCCGGCGGCCTTGATGGCGGTCAGCGCATCGCGGCCAATGAAGTCGCTTTCCTTGGCCAGGGAAACAACCGGGCCAAGGCCTGCCGCGTAAGCGTTGACGTGCTGGGAGAGCTCGTTGCCGTAGAGGGGCATGCCGGCTTCCAGGCGGAGCGAATCACGGGCGGCGAGTCCGGCCGGGATGAGGCCGTGGCCTTCGCCGGCTTCGAGCAACGCCTCCCAGAGACCGGGTGCATCAACGTTCGGGATGTAGATCTCGAAGCCGTCTTCGCCGGTGTAGCCGGTGCGGGAGAGCAACAGCTCCTGCCCGTTGATGGACACCTCGACGGCTGCGTAGTACTTCAGCTCCGTCACCAGTGCGTGCTGCTCCGCGGGGACCAGCTTCAGCAGGATGGCTTCAGCATTCGGGCCCTGCACGGCGATGAGTGACGTCTCGGAAGAAACGTCCTCGACGGCGACGTCGAAACCGGCCGCGCGCTTCAGGAGCGCCGCAGCGACCACCTTGGCGTTGCCCGCATTGGGGACCACAAGATACTTGTCCCCGCCCTCCTCGGGAGAGGGGCGACGGTAGGTAATGAGGTCGTCGATGATTCCGCCGTCGGCATTGCAGATCAGCGAATACTTCGCCTTGCCCACGGCGATCGCCGACAGCTTGCCCACCAGGGCGTAGTCCAGGAAGGCCGCAGCGTCCGGGCCGGTGACCCAGACTTCGCCCATGTGGGAGAGGTCGAACAGGCCGGCGGATTTGCGGACTGCGTGGTGTTCGGCGAGCTCGGACTCGTACTTCAGCGGCATCTGCCAGCCACCGAAGTCCGTGAAGGAAGCGCCGGCCTTTTTGTGCTGCTCATAGAGAGCGGTGTAGTTCTCAGACATGTCGGAAGTCCTTAGTTTTCAAAATCTTCAAGCGGAGGGCAGGAGCAGACCAGGTTGCGGTCACCGGCGGCGCCGTCGATGCGTCCAACAGGCGGGAAGTACTTGTCCTGCTTGAGGTGGTGGACCGGGAACGCGGCCTGCTCACGCGGGTAGTCGCGGTCCCAGCCGGAATTCACGACGGCGGCAGCCGTGTGCGGCGCGTTGCGCAACGGCGACTTCTCAACAGTGAAATCACCGCTGGCCACCTGCTCGATCTCGGCGCGGATGGTGATCATGGCTTCAATGAAGCGGTCGATCTCCGCCAGGTCCTCGGACTCAGTCGGTTCCACCATCAGCGTGCCCGCCACCGGGAAGGCCAGGGTGGGTGCGTGGAAGCCGAAGTCGATCAGGCGCTTGGCAACGTCTTCCGCAGTGACACCCGTGCGGGCGGTCAGCTCGCGGAGGTCCAGGATGCACTCGTGGGCCACGAGTCCGCCCTCGCCCGTGTAGAGGATGGGGAAGTGCTCATCCAGGCGGGAGGCCACATAGTTGGCTGCCAGCAGCGCGGACTTGGTTGCTTCGGTCAATCCTTCGCCGCCCATGAGCTTCACATACGCCCAGGAAATCGGCAGCACACCGGCAGAGCCGTAGCGCGAGGCCGAGATGGCAACGCCAGTGTTGGAAGAGTCAGCGCTGTTCGCATCGCCCGGCATGAAGGGAGCCAAGTGGGCTTTGGCAGCAACCGGACCAACGCCCGGCCCACCGCCACCGTGCGGGATGCAGAAGGTCTTGTGCAGGTTCAGGTGGGACACGTCCCCGCCGAACTTGCCCGGCTGTGCCAAGCCAACCAAGGCATTCAGGTTGGCTCCGTCTACGTACACCTGGCCACCGGCAGCGTGGATCGCATCGCAGACTTCGCGAACGTCGGCGTCGTACACACCGTGCGTGGAGGGGTAGGTGATCATGATGCAGGACAGGACGTCCTTGTTGGCCTCGATCTTGGCGGTCAGGTCCGCGTGGTCGATGGTGCCGTCGGCTGCCGTGGCCACCACAACAACCTTCATGCCCGCCAGCACTGCGGAAGCTGCGTTGGTGCCGTGCGCCGACGCAGGGATCAGGCAGACAGTGCGCTGCTCGTCGCCACGGGACAGGTGGTACCCACGGATGGCCAGCAAGCCCGCCAGCTCGCCCTGGGAACCGGCATTGGGCTGGATGGAGACCTGGTCATAGCCTGTGATTTCCGTGAGGTCCGCTTCGAGGTCGGAGATCAGTTCACGCCAACCAGCTGTCTGGTGGTCCGGTGCGAACGGGTGGATCGAGGCGAACTCCGGCCAGGAGATGGCTTCCATCTCAGCGGTGGCGTTCAGCTTCATGGTGCACGAACCCAACGGGATCATGGTGCGGTCCAGCGCGAGGTCCCGGTCGGACAGCTTGCGGATATAGCGCAACAGCTGCGTCTCGGAACGGTGCGTGTTGAACACCGGGTGCTGCAGGAAATCGCTGCTGCGGACCACCTCGGAAGGCAGTTCGAACCCGGAAGCGTCCCCTACCGGACCGGCTCCAAAGGCGACGGCTACCGCGGAGAGGACCTCCGGCGTCGTGGTTTCATCAATGCTGATGCCAACGGTGTCCGCATCGATGAGCCGCAGGTTGATGCCACGGGCCTCTGCGGCGGCGATGACCTTGTCAGCCTTGCCGGGAACGCGGACGGTAAGGGTGTCGAAGAAGGCCTCGGAGACGAGTTCGCGGCCGGCCTTCTGCAGGGCCGAAGCCAAAACGCGGGCGTGGCCGTGGACGGTTTCGGCGATCGACTTCAGGCCCTCGGGGCCGTGATAAACGGCGTACATCGAAGCCACAATGGCGAGCAAAGCCTGGGCTGTACAGATGTTGGACGTGGCCTTTTCGCGGCGGATGTGCTGCTCGCGGGTCTGGAGTGCCAAACGGTAGGCGGGGACACCGGCATTGTCCTTGGAGACGCCCACGATGCGGCCGGGAAGGGTGCGTTCCATGCCTTCACGGACGGCCATGTACGCGGCGTGCGGGCCGCCGAAGAACAGCGGAACACCGAAGCGCTGCGCGGTTCCGACGGCGATGTCCGCACCTTGCTCGCCCGGGGGCGTGATGAGGGTGAGCGCCAGCAAATCCGCGGCCACGGTAACCAAGGCACCGCGTTCCTTGGCCTCGGCAATCACAGAAGTGTGGTCAAAAACCCGGCCGGAAACGCCCGGCTGCTGCAGGACGATGCCGTTGATGTCGCCGTCGGGAAGTCCGGCTGAGAGGTCGGCAATCTCGACCTCGAAGCCCAGTGCCTCGGCGCGACCCTTCACAATGGCGATGGTCTGCGGGAGGAGGTCTGCGTCCAGGACGGTCTTGCCATCCTTGGCAGTCTTGGACTTGTTGGCGCGGCGCATCAGCAGCACGGCCTCGGCCACGGCGGTGGCTTCATCCAGGAGCGAGGCGTTGGCTACGGGAAGTCCCGTGAGGTCCTGCACCATGGTCTGGAAGTTGAGCAGCGCTTCGAGGCGGCCCTGGGAAATCTCCGGCTGGTACGGCGTGTACGCGGTGTACCAGGCAGGAGCTTCCAGGATGTTGCGGCGGATGACCGGCGGCGTGACGGTGTCGTAGTAGCCCTGGCCGATCATCTGTACTGCGGTCTTGTTCTTGGACGCGAGCTTGCGGAGCTGGGCGAGGACCTGCACCTCGGTGAGGGCGTCGTTTCCGCTCGAAAGCCTCAGTGCAGTTTCCTGCCGGATGGAATCGGGGACGGCGACGTCCACCAGCCCGTCGACAGAGTCGTAGCCGATGGCCTTGAGCATGGTGTCAACGTCGGCTTGGCGACGGGCACCGATATGCCGGTCCGCGAAGGCGGTGGGGGTTGATTGAACAGTCAAGAGGAACTCCATGATTCAGGCGCCCAGTGAGCGCCACGATGATGTGGGGTTCCTCCCCGCTCTGTATTGGACCTGAGAGATTCCGCAGGGATGGTTGCCTGCTTGCACCGTCGGTGAGCCCGGTTACCCGGACTGCTTTCCAGAGTTGCCTAACCGCGGCGGTACATGGGCCTGAGAGATTCCTGGGGAGGATTTGCTCCTACGGCGCCTGACTGGATGTACCGGCAGGACTCTCCCGCCGCAGATCAAAAGCGTTGCGTCACCATAAGTGACACGCTTCACACCATAGCGGGTCATTTCGAAAAAGCGCAAGCAAGGTGACGCTACTGGTGCATCGCCTCGTGGATCTGCAGCGCAAACCAGAGCTGGGCAACAGTGGACGTTTCACCCATGTCCAGCCCCGTCAATTCACCGATTTTCCGTATCCGGTAGATGATGGTTTGCCGGTGCGCGAACAGGGCTGTCGCGGTTTTCTGCCACGAACGCTGCGAGTCCAAATACGTCCTCAGAGTGACAAGGAGATCGCCTTCCTGGCTCTGCTCGTAGTCAAAAATCGGGCCGAGAAGACGCCGGACCAGCGCCGTTCCTTCCTCAAAACCGGTGAGTCCCAGCCACGACGGCCCCTCCGCATAGCGGGACAGCCTGAGCCTGTTGGCCCGGGCTGAACCCAGCGCCCAGAGGGACTCCTGCAACGCGCGCTGGATGTTCGCAACGGCTGCAGGCGCGCTGATTCCGATCAGCGTTTCCAAGCCGGCGCAGTGCACCAGGATGTCGTCAGGCACGTCTGCCGGGACCACCACGTGGAGCCTGTTGTTCCGCTTCAAGGACGCAGACGCAACCCCATGCCGCCACAGTTCGATGTGCACGTTGGCCAGCCTGTCGCCGTCGTCCGCTGCTCGGTCCGCGGCGTCCGCCGCCATCGAGGCGAGCAGGAATCCTTGCGGCGGAACCTCAAATGCGGCGAGCCGACTCTCCATTTCGGCCACTCCCAGGCGTCCGTCCATGGCCTGCAGCAGGAACTCGCCGGCCAGCCGGTGGCGGCCTTCCAGCGACAGCACGATGCGCGAAAGTTGCAGTCCCAGCACGGTTGCGGCGTGGAGAAGTACGACGGCGTCCGGGTGCGGTTCGCTGTTGGGCAGCACCACCAGGAGCGCGTTGGCGTGGGTGGGGATGTCCATGGTCAGCACATGCCTGCCCCGGATGCGGTGCCACTGGAAGTTCTTCCCTGCCGGCGACACGTGCCCGGACGACGGAGCCCAGGCATCGGCGAGGAACTCCGGAAGCGCCCTCCCCTCCGGGTGCCAAGGATGGAGGCAGCGGCGGTCCACCACGAACAGCTCCGCGTCGAGCTCGGTCGCCAGCCGCTGGACCAGGCTCTGCCAGTGGTCTTCCGAGGCGCCCACGGTGCGCAGCAGATCGTAGACGCGCGCCGTCTGCCGGAGCCGGCGGGATTCTTCGAGCAGGGAGGACTCGGCAACCGACCGGGCGATGGCTATGAACGGCAGCGGGTACGGAATGTTGAGCAGGGGCAACGGCAGCCGGTCGCAGGCGGCCAGGAATTCGGCGGTCAGCGGTGGTGCATGCATCTTCTCGCCGATCGCCAAGGCACTGGCGCCGCTGTCCATGAGGGCCTCGGCGAGCGCCACCTGCCCGTCCGCATCGGCAGGAATGGACAGGCCGTTGGTCATCATGAGTTCGCCGCCCGTGACCCACTCCCACAGCCTGGGCAGGTCCGAGGTGTGGGCCCAGGTGATGCGGTTGTCCGCGCCGGCCGATCCGGCCAGGAGCGTGAGTCCCAACTGCGGTTCGGCGACGAGTTCGGCGACGGTGATTGCCATCTCTTACGCTCCGGTTCTCTGCTGTGGCGGCGCGTTTTCCCGCCTCTTCCAGGGGCGGTTAGACATTCGTCTAAACGCCTCGACTATTTGTAGTCAATGTAGCGCTATCCGGAGTGATCCGCGTCACCAAGAATGGAATTACTACTTCCCGCTCAACGGCGAGCACCCCTCAACCCCAAGGATCGGTCAATGACAACGCACAAGCCCATCGGCCCTGTCGACGCCACCAAAGTCCCCCGGTTTGCTGGCCTCGGCACCTTCGCCCGCCTCCCCCAAATCGACCGCGTTCCCGACTACGACATTGCGATCGTGGGCGTCCCGTTCGACGGCGGAACCTCCTTCCGGCCCGGCGCCCGTTTCGGCCCTGCCGCAGTCCGCGAGGCCTCGCGCCTCCTGCGCCCCGGGTACCACCCGGAGCTCGACGTTGAACCGGTGTACGAAGCCCAAGTGGTGGATGCCGGCGACATCGCCTGCACCCCCTACGACATCACCCGGGCGGTCCGGGAGATCGAAGAGCAGGCATTGCCTTTGATGAGCGAGGACAAGCGGCTCATCTCGATCGGTGGCGACCACACCATCGCCCTTCCCATGCTGCGGGCCCTGAACAAGGTCCACGGCCCGGTAGCGCTGCTGCACTTCGACGCCCACCTGGACACCTGGGATACGTACTTCGACCAGCCGATCACGCACGGCACCATCTTCCGTCGGGCTTTCGAAGAAGGCCTGCTGGTGGAGGACAAGTCGATGCACGTGGGTATCCGCGGCCCGGTCTATGACCGCAACGACTTCCTCCGCGACCACGAATTCGGCTTCCAGATCATCCGCTGCTCGGACCTGGACGTTATTGGCGTCCCGGCAGCAATCCAGCGTGTGAAGGACAGGCTCGGCGATACCCCCGTTTACGTTTCCATCGACATTGACGTGCTGGACCCGGCCTTCGCCCCCGGCACGGGCACCCCGGAGATGGGCGGGCTTCACTCCCGCGAGCTCCTGGCTTTGCTCCGCGGGCTGAACGGCATCAACATCGTGGGTGCCGACGTCGTGGAAGTCGCCCCGGCGTACGACCATGCGGACATCACCACCGTCGCCGCGGCCACCCTTGTCTTCGACCTCCTGGGGCTCATGGTGAACCGCAGCAAGGCAGACACCGCCGTTGTTCGTGAACTCGCTTCAGCATCCCGGACCGCGTCATGAGCACCGCGCCAACAACTGAGGTCCCGCGGCTCGAGGACAAGACCATCCAGCCGATCCCGGCCAACGAGCGCCATGGCAAAGCCCGCGACCTCTTCACCATCTGGTTCGGCTCCAACATCATGATCATGACCATCGTGACCGGCGGACTCGCCACCACGGTGTTCGGCCTGGGCTTCGTCCCGGCGATCGTGGGCATCATCATCGGCAACGTTGTGGGTGGCATCTTCATGGCGCTGCACTCGGCCCAAGGCCCTCAGCTGGGTGTGGCCCAGATGATCCAGACCCGTGGCCAGTTCGGCTCCTTCGGGGCTCTGTTGATCGTGGTCATCGTGGTGGTCATGTACGTCGGCTTCTTCGCGGCGAACCTCGTGTTCGGCGGCGAAGCAATGGCAGCTGTGAGCCCAGGCATCAGTGTTGACGCGGGCATCATCATCATCGGCGTCGTCAGCGTCATCGCCACGATTTTCGGCTACCGGCTCATCCACGCCTATGCACGTGTCCTCAGCGTTGCCGCTGGGCTGGCACTGTTGCTGGCCTTCGGCTGGATCCTGGTGGTCCACGGATTGCCCGGCAACTTCCTGGAGACGGGCAACTTCAACTGGGTCGGCTTCATGGGGACCATCTCCGTCTCCGCCCTGTGGCAGCTGGCCTACGCCCCTTACGTCTCGGACTACTCCCGCTACATGCCGCAAGGCACGGGCTCGGCTCCGGCGTTCTGGGCCTCCTACTCAGGCTGTGTCCTGGGAACCCTGTTCCCCATGATTCTCGGCGCTTTGGTGGGAACGCTCGCCGTCTCCATGAGCACCGGCGACGTCGAAATCGTCGGAAGCCTGGGCGCCCTGCTCCAACCATGGACACTGATCATCGTGGGCATCTTCTGCCTGGGCGTAGCGGCCTCGAACGCCATGAACCTGTACTGTGGCGTCCTCTGCACCCTCACCATCGGGCAAACCTTCAAGCCTTCCTGGTTGCCACGGGCCAAGACGCGCAGCATTGCCGCGATCATCCTCTTCGTCGTCGCCGTCTCCATCGCCCTGTTTGCCCGCGACAACTTCATCCTCTTCTACACCAACTTCCTCTCCTTCCTCATGTACGTCCTGGTTCCCTGGACGGCCATCAACCTGGTGGACTACTACCTCCTGCGGCACGGCGACTACCGGGTTGAAGACTTCTTCAAGCGCGACGGCGGCGTGTACGGGCGGTTCAATTGGGTCGCCATCGGCTCCTACGTAGCAGGCGCCCTCATCCAGGTCCCCTTCTCGGCCACCGCCATCTACACCGGCCCGCTGGCCGCGGCGATGGGCGGCGTGGATATCTCATGGATCGTCGGCCTCGTCGTCGTCGCTCCCCTCTATTACTTCGCGGCCCGGCTGTTCGGCAAGAAGACAGAAGCCGCCCCCTTTCCCGCCACTGCACTCACCCCGGACCTGATCTGATCAGCCCTCATCCGACCACCCCCTGATCTGAAAGCGAATCATCATGACCACCCAGACCGAACAGTTCACCGTCCGACGCGCCACCACCGGTTCTTCACAGATCGACAGCGTCCCTGCCCTGCCGTTGCCCCTGCCTCCGGCGGGCCACTTCATCAACGGTTCCTTCGTCCCCGGCTCTTCGGGCCAGTCCATCGACGTCGTGGATCCCACCACCGAGGCTGTCATCGCTTCAGTGCTGGCCGGCACGGCCGATGATGTCGACGTCGCTGTTGCCGCCGCCGTCGTGGCCCAAAAGACCTGGGGTGCCACCACCCCGAAGGAACGCGCGGATGTCCTGAACCTCATCGCGAACATCATCGAGGAGAACCGCGCGGCTTTCGAGGTCATCGAGTCAGCCAACACCGGCAAACCGCAGGCCGTGTCCGAGGACGATGTCTCCAGCACCATCGACACCTTCCGGTTCATGGCCGGGGCCTCACGCACCCTGACCTCCATGGCCGGCGGCGACTACGCCACGGACCACACCTCCGTGATCCTCCGTGAACCCGTGGGCGTAGTGGGCGTCATCACCCCGTGGAACTACCCGCTGCTGATGGCCGCATGGAAGATCGCGCCCATCCTCGCAGCCGGTAACAGCATCGTCATCAAGCCTTCCGAGCAGACTCCGCTGTCCACGTTGAAGCTGGTGGAAATGCTGGCCGGACGCATTCCGGATGGCATCCTCAACGTCGTCACCGGACGCGGCCGGACTGTGGGGCAGAGGCTGTCCGAGCACCCGGACATTGCCTTGGTCGCACTGACCGGCAGCGTCGTCAGCGGCCAGGCAGTGGCCGAAACCGCCGCGAAGTCCGTCAAGCGCGTGCACCTGGAACTCGGCGGCAAGGCTCCTGTTGTCGTCTTCCCCGACGCCGACCTCCGCGCAGCCGCTGCCGGTGTACGCAATGCCGGCTTCTGGAACGCCGGCCAGGATTGCGGCGCTGCCTGCCGCGTCCTGGTTCACGAGTCCGTGGCCGAAGAGTTCACGGAACACCTGGTACGCGAAGTCAGCACCTTGGTGGTCGGAGCCCCCGATGCAGGCGACGACGTCGAAATCGGCCCCATGATCTCCCTCCCGCACTACGAACGGGTCAAGGAATCGCTGGCTGAGGCCCGCGAGGCTGGCCTCAACGTGGCTCTTGGCGGTTCGGCGCTGGAAGGTCCCGGCTACTTTATCGAGCCCACGGTCATCAGCAACGTGCCGGCCGGTGCACACATCGCCACGCACGAGATCTTCGGCCCCGTCGTCACGGTGGAAACCTTCAGCACCACCGAGGAAGCCGTGACCCGGGCCAATGAGAGCCCCTACGGCCTGTCAGCCTCGGTGTGGACGCGCGATTCAAGCCTTTCCCTCCGCATACCCAAGCAGTTGGACTTCGGCACGGTGTGGGTCAATGCGCACCTTGTCCTGGCGTGCGAGGTACCGTGGGGCGGATTCAAGGGTTCCGGCTACGGCCGCGACCTCTCGCTCTACGCCCTGGATGACTACTCGCGCACCAAGCACGTCATGATCAACCACGGCGCGTGAGCGTTCAGACAAGCAACGGAGCTTCAACCATGACAACTCATGTTTCCCGGGCATCGGGCGTACCGGCCGCAGCCACTCCCACAGCCCCCTTCGCCACAGACGCCACCTGGACCAACTGGGGCGGGAACCAAAGCGCGACCCCCGCCTTTACCGTTCGGCCCAGGAATGAACAAGAAGCGCTCGACGCCGTCCGATTCGCCATCCGCGAAGGCTTGCCTGTGCGGGCGGTCGGCTCAGGGCACTCCTCCTCACCGTTGGTCCAGACCGGCGGCGTGCTGATGGACATGTCCGGGCTCTCAGCCATTACGGGCACTGACCAGCCCGGACGCCGGGCCCGTGCGCTTGCCGGCACCACCATCAACGCTTTCGGGGATGCCCTGTGGGAGAAGGGACTGGCGCTCAGCAACCAGGGCGACATCGACAAGCAGCAGATCGCCGGCGCCTTGGCCACCAGCACCCACGGATCCGGTAAGGATTTGGGCAGCTTCTCCTCCAAACTGCGCTGGGTGAAGCTGATCAACGGCTACGGCGAAATCGTGGAGATCGGCGAGGGCCAGCTCCGCGAACTCCGTGCCGCACAGACAGCGCTGGGAACGTTGGGGATCTTCCTGGAAGTCGAGTTGGCCGTTGAAGACAGCTATTACCTGCAGGAACAGATCACCTACCCAACGTGGGCGGAAACCGCGGCCACGTGGCAGGCCGACATCGACGACAACCGCCACTACTCGTTCCTCTGGTGCCCTGAGGACGACTCTTGTGAGCTGCTGGACCTCCCCGGCTCGCCGGACCACAGCATGGGTGGCCGCAGCTACACCAAGCGGTACAACGTCGCATCCGTCCACGACGAAAGCCAGCTCTCCACCGTTGAGGGTGCCCGACTGGACCGTTCCTACCGGATCTACCCCGGCGGCTTCACCACACAGTTCCACGAACTGGAGTACTTCGTCCGCAGCGAGGACGGTTTGGTGGCCGTCGAGGCCATCCAGGACCTGATCCGCAGCAAGTATCCCGAGCAGAAGTACCCCGTTGAGGTCCGCTGGGTGAAGTCCGACGACGCCTACATGTCCCAATTCCAAGGCCGCGACAGCACCGTCATCACGCTGACCACCGAGCCCGGGACCGACTACTGGCAGTTCTTCCGCGACGCCGACGCCGTGCTCCAGGAATTCGAGCCGCGCGCCCACTGGGGAAAGATCCACTTCATGACCCGGAGCCGGCTGGAACGCCTCTACCCGGAGCTGGACACCTTCATCCAGGTCCGGCGCGAATTCGATCCCCGCGGGATGTTCCTCAACGACCACACGCGGGCCCTGCTCGCCTGACGGTCCGCCGACCTGATTGCCTGGGCGGGGGGGGGGGGCCCCCCCCCCCCCGGGCCCCCTCCCGCCAACCCTCGCTCACCCGCTTACACCCGCTTGAAACCCGGGAGTGGTAGTTTGATCTCTGCTGAGGCAGACACCCGCACCCAATCGGAGGACCATCCATGTTCAAGGGTTTCAAGGACTTCATACTTCGCGGCAACGTGATCGAGCTGGCCATTGCCGTCGTCATCGGCAGTGCCTTCACCGCCCTCGTGGCGGCTTTCACCAACCACATCATCAACCCCGTCATTGCAGCGGCCGGCGGCATGAACGCAGAGGGACTGGGCTTCCGCATCTGGCCGGACAACCCCGCCACCTTCATCGACTTTGGCGCGGTGTTGACCGCTTTGGTGACCTTTGTCATCACTGCAGCCGTGGTTTACTTCATCTTCGTGGCGCCAATGAACAAGATTAACTCCCTGGTCAAAGAGCGCCTCTCCACCGAGGAACCGGAAGAAGAGCCGCTCCCGGCAGACACCGCCCTTCTGGCCGAAATCCGCGACCTCCTGAAGGAAGCTGCCGGCCACCGCGACGCAGACAACATCTCGGAGCTTGACTCCGACCTCGATTCCGACCGCACCCGCTAGGACGGACAGCTCATCGAGAGCACTCCCACTTAAGTTGCGTGGCCTGAGCCCGGCGTTCTCTCCGTGAGAACGCCGGGCTCTTGCGTGGCGGGCGTTCACCGGGCCGTTCCCGGAACGTGACGCACAGGCAATCGGTACGAAACAGGGTCAGGGCAGCATGAAAACATGAAGCCCAACGCGAGCACTCCCGTCACCGCGGACCTCCTCTGTGATGTCTGCGGCCAGTTGCCCGAACCGCCCAAGGCCCGACTCACCCTGGCCAACATTGCGGTCATGCTTCCCATCGAGCTGCTGGTCCACGCAGCAGTCGTGGAAACCCATCTGCCCTACGTAGCGAAGGTCCTGCTCTTGGCGGTCACCGCCACCGTTCTGGTCATCTGGGTGGCCGAACCCTCAGCAGCGAAAGTACTCAGGCGATGGTTGCACGCTCCGGCCCTCCGCCAACGACGCACGTTGAATCTGGCACCGTCCTTGTGGCGTGCCCGGACGGTGCTGCTCGACCAGCCCGGGTCCCTGCAGAAAATCACCCAATCCCTCGCCAAGCTGGATAGCAACATCCTCAGCCTGCACGTCCATCCGATGATGGCAACGGGGGCCGCTGTCGCCGCTCCAAGCGAGACCGTCATGGACGAGTTCGTCCTCTCGGCCCCGGGCAATGTCACCGAACAGGAACTGCTGAAAGCACTGCTCGACGGCGGCGGGCGCGAGTCCCACGTTTGGCCCACCACAGCTCTGGCCATGGCTGACGGCCAAACCAAGGCCCTGAGCCTCGCCACCCGCATCGCCGGTAACCCCAAGGAACTCCCCCACGCGGTCGCCGAGCTCCTTTCCGCCAAAATCGTCCCCGTTGATCCCGAGCACCCGGCACCCCACACGAGTTCCGCCGTCGGGCTGTCCGCTGACATCCTCAAGATCCCGACGGCCTGGCACGGGCCCTTGGTGTTCTCGCGCCCGGGTGAGCCTTTCACGCCGGCAGAATCGGCGCGTGCGCACAGGCTGGCTGAATTGGCAGAGGTCTTGGCATACGGTCCGACGGTTTCCGCGGGTTCTTAGGACGGCGGGCGGACGGCCGGGAAGGTCCTGGCCGGTGCGCGATGCAGCTTAGTTGATCAGCTGGATTCGAAGGCGCGCTCCACGTTCCTTGGTCACCATCCGCCGTCCAATCGCTCCCTTTTGGGTGAGCCACAGCACGCTGCCGTCAGGAGTTACGGTCTCCACCGTGCCTTGGTCCACGATGTCGTCACCGCGCCAAATTTGAACAGTTTGGCCAACCAGCAACCTCCAATTGGTGACGCTCTTACCCTGCGCCGGGACGAAGCGCGACCCAAACAACGACTCTTTCTTACGGTCTTGCACTCGACGACTCCTAGCCTGCTGTACATGGTTCTGTACAAGACCTGTGCCCCCACCAATCCGTACGTGACGCGGTTAAGGGGCCCAAAAAGGAGAAACACGGTTTCCCTAGAGTCCCTTCACTGCACCCAGGACCTTGGTCAGCGAATCCTTCGCGTCGCCGAACAGCAGGGTGGTTTGAGGCTCATAGAGGAGTTCATTTTCAATCCCGGCAAACCCGGGGCGCATGGAGCGTTTGAGGAACACCACCTGGCGGGCATCGGCAACCTCCAGGATGGGCATTCCGTAGATCGGCGAGCCCGAGGTGGTCTTCGCTGCGGGGTTGACGACGTCGTTGGCGCCCACCACCAAGGCAACGTCGGCCGTCTTAAACTCGGAGTTGATGTCGCCCATTTCCTTAAGCGACTCATAGGGAACGTTGGCTTCGGCCAGGAGCACGTTCATATGCCCCGGCATCCTTCCAGCCACGGGATGGATGGCGAAATCCACCTCAATACCGCGTGCTTCCAGGGCCAAGGCAAGTTCGGCAGCTGTGTGCTGCCCTTGCGCTACTGCCAGACCGTACCCCGGCACAATGATGACCCGCTGCGCATAGCCGAGCAGGACTGCCACGTCCTCGGCGCTGGAGGACCGCACCGGCCGCTCACTCAGAGCGGTCGATCCCGCCGTTGATCCGCCCTTGAACGCCCCGAACATGATGCCTGCGACGCTGCGCCCCATCGCAGCCGCCATGGCCCGGGTAAGGATGGTGCCGGAGGCCCCCACCAAGGTGCCTGCAACCACAAGCAGGACATTGCCCAGCACCAGCCCCGAGGCTGCCACAGCCAGACCAGTGAAGGCGTTCAGGAGCGAAATGACTATGGGTACATCGGCGCCACCCACAGGGAGCACCAACAGGATTCCGGTAACAAGCCCCAAAACCAACAGGACCAGCGCCAGCACCAAGGATCCGTTGAGGATCACCACGACGCCGGCCCCCACGGCTGCCAGCAACACGACGGCCATCAGGACCGGCAGTCCCGGGAATGTGACCGGGCGTGTGGTCATGAGCCCTTGGAGCTTGGCGAAGGTGACGCCGGAACCCGCGAAGGAGACCGCCCCCACCAACAGCGTGAAGACGATTGCCACCCGAACCCAGGGCTCTTCCGTATGCGAGAGTTCCAGCAATGCCACGAGCGCCGCAGCGCCGCCGCCCACACCGTTGAAGAGCGCCACGAGCTGGGGCATCTGGGTCATCTGTACCCTGCGGGCCACGGGGGCAGCCACACCGGAGCCCACCACGATGGCACCAAGAATCCAGGGAATATTGTCCAGTTTCACGGATACGAATACCGTCACCACTGCCAACAGGGCGCCAAATGCTCCGATCAGGTTGCCGCGCCGGGCGGTCCGTGGTGAGTTCAGGCCCTTCAGCGCGAGGATGAAGCACGCCGCCGCCGCAAGGTACAGAAGTGCCGTCCACGTGGGATTGAGCAGCGTCATGGGCGTCGCTCCTTAACTGCGGCCCCCGCGGCTCCAGAATCCGTCGGAGCAACTTTCGACGGCGGCCGTTGCCTTCCGCGGAACATTTCGAGCATCCGATCGGTCACCACAAAACCGCCGACGAGGTTGGCCGTAGCCAGGACAACCGCGAGGAGCGCGACCGCCAGCACCAACGGGTCTGCAGCCTGTCCAGCAACGATGATGGCCCCCACCAGGATGATGCCGTGGATGGCGTTGGCGCCGGACATGAGGGGTGTATGCAGTGTGCTGGAAACCTTGGAAACAACCTCGAAGCCCACAAAAACGGCCAGCACAGTGATCGTCAGCAAACTCATGCCATCCATCAGCGCACTCCTTCAGGTCCGGGATGAGTACTTCCAGAGGGTGCCGTTTCGCCGGCGGGCGCGGTGAGTGCCTCCGATGTGGGCGCATGCCGGACCCCGCCATCGTGGGTGAGGCAGGCGCCGGCCACTACTTCGTCGGCAAAGTCCGGGGCAACCACGCCATCCTTGGTCATGAGCGCCAGCAGGTTGGCCACGTTTTTGGCGTAAAGGCGTGAGGCGTCCGCGGGCATCGCTGACGCGGCATCCTTGATGCCTACCAGTGTCACCACTCCCTGACCGTCAGCGGTGGGTATGTGGATGTCCTGCCCGGGAATGCTTCCCTCAACATTGCCGCCGGATTCGGCCGCCAGGTCCACTACCACGGAGCCTGGCCGCATGCCCTGCACCATCTCGCGGCTCACCAGCAGCGGCGCCCTCCGGCCGGGGACGGCGGCCGTTGTGATCAACACGTCTGCCTGGGCAACGTGAGGCGCCAGGAGTGCGCGTTGCAAGGCACCGCGGTCCGCGCTCAATTCACGTGCGTACCCACCGGATGCCTCAGCGGTTTCGAGGTCAAGCTTGATGAACGTTCCGCCCATGGACGCTACTTCGTCAGCCGAAGCCGGGCGGATGTCGTTGGCGGAAACCCGGGCGCCGAGCCGCTTGGCTGTTCCGATCGCCTGGAGACCGGCCACACCGGCGCCCAACACCAACACGCGGGCCGGTGGGATGGTCCCCGCCGCCGTCATGTACAGCGGGAAGAACCGGGGCAGCCGCATGGCTGCTTCAAGGACGCACCGATACCCCGCCACCAAGGCCTGGGATGTCAACGCATCCATGGATTGTGCACGCGAAATACGGGGAACCAGCTCAAGGGCGAAGGATGTGATCCCACCGGCGGCGAGCGCCCTCACGGTAGGCAACTCCGAGGACGGCGACCCCAAGCCGACGGTGACAGAGCCCCGGCGAAGAGCTCCCGCCGTCGACGGTTCCATGGGGCGCACGTGGCAGTAGACATCCAGTGTCCCGAGGTCCAGGGATTGGACCACGGAGGCGCCGGCCTGCCGGTAATCGTCGTCGCTATGACCGGAGGCTGATCCGGCCCCGGACTCGATCTGAACTTCCAGGCCCAACCCGGCCAATTGCTTGACCGTTTCAGGCGTGGCGGCCACACGTCGCTCGCCGTCGAGCGCCTCGCGCGCTATGCCTGCTTTCACCCGCCACCCCTCTTCCCGAACCCTCCAGAACCCAGTTGGCATGAGTCTATGACCGCGAGGGTCCGGGCGGGAGTAGGGGGCTGCGCTATGTGCACAACTCCACTAGGGTCGGTGGGAGCTGGGGGCAACCAGCCACCACACCGTCGACGGGCCGGTTCCGGCCGTGCCGTCGGAAAGGAACGCCACTATGGACACCTTCAAAATCGGTTACTTCGTGGGAAGCCTTGCAAGCAATTCCATCAACAGGGTCCTCTCCAAGGCGCTGATCAGCGTCGCGCCTCCGGAGCTTGAGTTCCATGAGATCGCCATCAAGGACCTTCCTTTGTACAGTTCGGATTACGACGCCGATTTCCCCCCGGCCGGCAGGGAATTGAAGGACTCCATTGCGGCATCGGATGGGGTCCTGTTCGTCTCCCCCGAATACAACCGCTCCATCCCGGGTGCGCTCAAGAACGCCATCGACTGGGGTTCGCGCCCGTGGGGCACCAATTCGTTCGCCAGGAAGCCCACCGGAATCATTGGCGCATCACCGGGCGGTATCGGAACCGCGGTGATGCAGTCGTCCATGCGGAGCGTATTGAGCTTCCTGGACGCGCCGCAGTTGAACGCGCCTGAGGCTTACATCCGCTTCGTCGCTGATGCGTACGACGACGACGGTTCGGTCAAGGACGAGGGAACCGCCGGCCTGTTGCGGCACTACATGGAGGAATACAGCGCCTTCGTGCAACGCGTCCTTGCCGCCAACGCCCCGGGCCACATCGGCGACCAGGAACCGGACTCCGCCAAGCTCACCCGCTAGGCGCTGGCTGTCCCCGCCGCCAACCGGCCGATGATACTGGTTTCCAGGTGCTCCAGCAGGTGCCGCGCGTTGTCGTAGACCTCCGCGGCACCTGCCTCGCGCAGCTCCGCCTCGCTGATCCCGCCGCAGGTCAGGGCAATCACGGGCATGCCGATGGCCGCGCCCGCCTTTACATCCCAGACTGCGTCACCAACAAAAACGGCATCCTCGGGGCTGACGCCGAGCTTCTCCAGGCACGCGACCAGGATGTCCGGCACCGGCTTGCTCTCCTCGGCATCGTCGGAGCTGGTCCAGGCCTCAATGGAGGATCCGGCGTCGAGGATGTGGCGGCTCACTTCGAGGTCGCGCTTTTGCGCTGACGATGCCAGGCCCACAGCCAGGCCTGCCTCGGAGCATGCCGAGAGGAGGTCCCGAACCGATTCGAAGGGACGCAGCGTGGGCCAGAATGTTGAGAAGACAGCCCCGTGGGCCGATTTCAGCTCCTCCTGCATGTCCCGCGGGCAATCAGGCACAAGGCTTTGAATGAGCTTGTCGCCTCCCATGCCTACGCGCCGGTGGATGGCGGACATTTCCACGTCCAGCCCTTCCCGTCGGAACGCCTGCCACCACGCCATAGTGTGGAAATAGCTGGAATCAATCAGTGTCCCGTCCACATCAAAGAGCACGCCGCGTTTCTTTGTTGACGTCGCATCAGCTGCCACAGTTGACCACCTTCGCTTGCGCCTGTGCGCCCTGCGCTGCGAGCGCTGAGTCGATCACGGGCTCTTCCAGCATCAGGACAGCGTATCGCTCTGCGTCAGCGGTACGAACGAGGCCAGTTCCGGCTACTTCCCTGATGGCAGCTACTCCCTGAGCAGCCTCATCCACTGACGAAAACCGCTTGGAGAGGCCCATCAACACGTCCTCGCCGTCCACCATCAGAATCCGAAAATCCCCATCAGGCGTTTCAACCAGTTCCAAATGCCCGGCCATCCCTACCTCCTCGTCTTCGATGCCAACCAGCATAGTAAGACTACTTAGTATAAGTCTTTCAGAAATATTGCGTAACGCGGGAAATAGGCGTCTGCAACTTGTTGTTGGCACCCACATGACAACAATTGGAATCATCGGTGCAGGACACATTGGCAGCCAAGTCGCCCGCAAAGCGGTGGAACTTGGCTATGACGTCGTCATCAGCAACTCGCGGGGGCCCGAAACGCTGAGCGAACTGGTCGCGGAACTTGGGCCGCGGGCCCGGGCCGCAACGCCGGCCGAGGCAGCAGCGGCGGGCGATTTCGCCGTCGTGACCGTGCCTCTCAAGAACTATCAAGGCATTCCCACGGAGCCGCTCGAGGGCAAGATCGTCATCGACACCAACAACTATTACTGGGAGCGTGACGGCCGCATTCCCGAGCTGGATAACGGCGAAGCCACCACCTCCGGCCTGCTCCAAAAGCACCTCCCCACGTCCAAGGTGGCAAAGGGCTTCAACCACATCTTCGCCAAGGAGATCACCACCGACGGCACCCCGTCCGGCACGCCCAACCGACGCGCGCTGGCCACCTCCAGCGACTTCCCGGAAGCCGCCCAACTCGTCACCAATCTCTACGACGAGTTCGGCTTCGACACCGTCAACATCGGCCCTCTGGAAGACAGCTGGCGCGTCGAACGGGACCGCCCCGCCTACGTCATCCGGCAGAACGCGGATGAACTCCGCGGGAACCTCGCCAAGGCCACGCGCACGGTCTGATCCCCAGCGCACGACGGCGGGCAAGCACCTTGCGCTTGCCCGCCACCCTATTCTTGGGCTGCTGCCAGCTGCCTGCCACGGAATAGCGGCGAAAACGGTGTCACGAAACGGGTCCAGGGCGCACTTTATGGGTGGCTGCTTCCTCAGATGCTTGGCGCATCGGGCATCTGGGGAAGCAGCTTCGCCCCAAGAGCCCCAATCCGAGGAGTCCCATGTCCACCAAAATCTCCAGCTGGCCCGCAGCAACTCCCATGTGGGTGGACCTGGGTGTTGACCACCTTGCCGAAGCTAAGGCCTTCTACGCAGAACTGTTCGGGTGGGAATTCGTGTCCGGCGGCAAGGAGGCCGGGGACTACACCCTGGCGTACGTGAGGGGCCGGGCCGTGGCCGGAATAGGTCCCAAACAGGAAGCGGGTATGCCCACCGCCTGGACCACGTACCTGGCCTCGGACGATGTTGACCTCACGGCCAAGAAGATCAGCGCAGCCGGCGGGCAGCTTCTCGCTCCTCCCTTTGATGTGATGGAATCAGGCCGCATGGCGTTGGCCCTGGACAGCGTCGGCTCGGTTTTTGGCGTCTGGCAGGCCGGAGCCCACATCGGGGCTGAACGCGTCAACGAGCACGGCGCCCTCTGCTGGAACGAACTCCACACGCGTGAGTACTCCACGGCCCGTTCCTTCTACTCGGAGGTCTTCGACGTCAGCTACCAGGACGTCACCGAGGAAGGCCTTGTCTACTCCACTGTGCGCAGGCCGCTGGATGGGCGGGAAGTCGGCGGAATGCACCACGACACCGCTCTTCCCGATGACGCGCCCAATCACTGGATGACCTGGTTCGCCAGCGACTACGTCGAAGGTACGGCCACCAGGGCAGTAGAGCTTGGCGCCACCCTGTTGGGCCCAGTGGAGGAAAGTGCCATGGGCCGGATGGTGGTCGTGCGGGCGCCCCAGGGTGAGGTATTCGGCGTCATCGACGCGCCACGCATCAGCGAGTAGGGCTGCGGGCGATGAGTCAGGCCGCAGCAGGATTCAAGGCCTCGGTGATGATCTCATGTGCGTGGGCCGCGGCGAGGGGTGCGGCCAGGCGGTGCACCGCTTGGAACGTGCGGCGAACAGCCGGTCCGTGCCACTCAGGCGGAAGGTAGTCGGCGGGCAGGTTCGGGTCCCGGTACGGGAACTTGCGCCACATGGTGAGCATCGGAATGTAGTAGCGGAAAGCGTCCCGCCGCAGCTCTGCCGTGGACTCAGCCAGAGCCTTTTCAGGATCGTCACCGACTCGCTCGGTCCATTGCCGCTCCGCACCTTCATACAACTCAAGGAACTCGGTGAACTGCTCATCGAGTTCCTTGAGGTCCCACCATTCCGAGATTTTGGGCCGCATGGGACCGTCGAAAACGTAGTCACTCCGGAACAGATCCACAAACTCGATCAGTCCCCCGGCAGTGAGCCGTTCCCGGGCTTGCTCCAGCTTGTGGGCCGGCGCGATCCACACGCCGTTGGCCACGGAACCAAACCCCAACGCCAGCAACGCGGAACGCAGTTGGTGCCTGCGGTTGCGCATCGATTCCGGCACCGAGAAGACAGCCAGCACCCACGTGTCCACCGGGGCGGGCGGTTCCGGTGCGAAGATCCGCCGGTCACCTTCACGGAACACATCGCTGATGGACTCGGAAATCTTGTACTTGGCGATTCCGCCTTCCCGGACACTCTTCAGCACGCCCTTGGCCTTAAGCCTGGAAACCGAGGACCTCACACCCGGAGCGTCGTAACCGAGCGAGCCCAGCATGGAGATCAGCGCGGAGACCGGCAAGGCATCGCCGGCGTTCCGGCCATAAAGGCCGAAGATCGTAACGAGCAGCTGCTGGTGGCGCACCGCGGGTGCCGGAACGGCGAACATCGAAAGAGCCTCATTTCCGCGCCCCCATCAGGCGCCAGTCCAGTTCATCATAGGTGCGGGACCGTGTGTGGTCGGCGTAGGCTGAGCGCCATCCGGCCACTTACTCCATGGAGGTCCCACGCCATGACCCATGCTGTTTCCTACGTCCCGGGTGAGCCCTGTTGGATCGAGTCACTTCAGCCCGACCTGGAAGCGGCCGTCGCGTTCTACGGGCCGCTCTTCGGCTGGGAATTCGATGACCCCACTGTCCTTGGATACAGGGTGGCCCGGCTCGGTGGGCGACCCGTAGCTGGAGTGGGGCAGGCCCCGCCAATGCTGGACCGCGGAGCATGGGCCACGTACTTCCTCGTGGATGACCTCGACACAACGGTGGGCCTCGTGGGTGAATCCGGGGGAACCCGGCTGGTTGGACCAGTCGAGGGAGGCGACGGTGAGCGTACGGCCTTGTTCGCCGACCCCAGCGGCGCACCTTTCGGGGTACGCGCCGGGAGTGCGCCCCTGGCGGCGGGAGTTCTTGACGCCCCCGGCGCATGGCAAATGAGTGCCCTGCATACCCCGGATATGGCCGCTGCAGAGAGGTTCTACGCAACCGTCTTTGGGTGGCGGTTGGAGATGGCACCCGCGGGCATCGGGCTGTGGCGCTTAGCCGGAAGTACACGCCGGGCCACCCACCCAACGTTGCCCGACGACGTCGTTGCCGTGGCGACCGGAGCCGACCCCGCGTCCGGCGTTCCGCCCCACTGGGCCGTCAACGTGCAGGTTTCGGACACAAACGCTGTGGCCCGCCGCGTTGTTGAGCTGGGCGGCTCTTTGTTGATGCCGCCCACTGATGCCCCGGGCTTCCGAAACGCCGTGCTGGCTGATCCCAGTGGAGGCGTCCTGGCCATCAGCCAGGTCATCGGGTCGTAGATCGGGCACTTCGGCAAGGCACTATTCGGCTACCGGCACGTCGGCTGCCGGCACGCCCTTCACGGCGCGGACCAGATGCTCCGGCCAAGGCTGCGCCCTGGTGGTGCCGTTGGGGACGTGAACCGTGGTGACCGTCCCGTAAGCGGCTACCTCGCCGTCGTCGGACGTTACGTCGAAAGCCATGGTCAGCGAGGTGCGGCCGAGCGCGTGGATCTTCACCGTGGCGGTGATGCGCTGGCCGAACCACAGCTTGGCCTTGTAGTTGATGACTTGCTGGACACGGGGAGCGCTGGGGAAGTAATCCGGTAGCTCCAGCTTCCGGAACAGCTCAGCTTCCGCAGCTTCAACCCACCGCAGGATGGCCGAGTTGTGCTGGTGTCCGGAGGCGTCGGTGTCCACCCATTCCACCGTTCGCTCGATGCACGCCTCCGGAAACCTGTCCACGATCACTCCTAGCGGGCGCTGACGGTGGCGTCGTCGGCCTCGACGTCGACGGCGGTCACGGGCACCTCAGGCTGCGGCTTCGGAATCATCACCACAGCGCCTGCCGCAAGTACGGCGATGCCGGCGAAGATCGCGAAGTTGGCCTCGAAAGGCAACTTCGAGCCGGCGATCCAGCCACCGATCAACGGCCCGGAAATGGCACCCAGCCGGGCGAAGCTCAACGCCCACCCCGTAGCCGTGCCGCGAACCTTGGCCGGGTAGTAGTCGGCGATATAGCCGGTGAGGACCAGCGACGTGGAGATGGAACCGACGCCGGCGAAGGCGACGAACAGCAGGTTGACCACCATGGTGTTCGGGAAGACGAGGAGCATGATGCCCAGTCCGCCCAGGATGTAGAACACCACCAGGATGAGCTTCTTACCGTATTTGTCCGCAGCGCGGCCCAGGAGCAGGCCGCCGATGGCCGACGCCATGCTGAAGACCAGGAGGAACGTCAGTGAAGAACCGAGGTCGTAGCCGGCCTTCTTCATGATGCTCGGCAGCCACGTGTTCAGGCCGTAAACGAGGACCAGTCCGCAGAAGAGGGAGATCCAGAAGAACACGGTGGACCGCAGGTACTTGCGGGAGAACATGGTGGTGATGGTCTTCCACCATGGATCCACAGGAGTGCCTTGGGCAGCGGGTGCCGCCTGGACCACGGGCCGGTAATTCGCGATCTGCAGCTTGGCGGCCAGTGCCTTGGCCTCGGATCGCCGCCCCTTGGACTCCAGATATTCGAGGGACTCAGGAAGGAACTTCCAGATGATCGGAATCAGCACTACCGGAGCAGCGCCGATCGCGATCACGGCGCGCCAGCCACCCATGGGGAGGACGAACAGTGCCGCAAGTGCCGCCGCTACAATCCCCAGCGAATAGCCGGAGTACATAAGGCCGTAGTTGTAGGACCGCTTGTTCGGAGCCGAATACTCGATGGTGAGGGCCGCTGCCACCGGGATGACGCCGCCCATTCCCAAGCCACCAATCAGGCGGAAGATGCCGAACAGTTCAGGCGTCGGAGCCCACGCCGCCCCGGCCTGGGTGAGCGTGAAGATCACCATGGAGGCCAGAAGCATCTTCTTGCGACCCACCAGGTCACTGAGTGTCCCAATGAACAAGGCCCCAATAAGCATGCCGATCAGGGCATACGATCCAAGGCCACCCAGGGCAAGAGGGCTGAGGTTCCATTCCTTGTACTCGGCAAGGGCCGGCAGGATGGCACCGAGAACGCCGACGTCGTACCCTTCGGCGAGGATCGCGAGCCAGCAGCAGAACAACACCAGTCCGGTGGTCTTCTTGGGCACGTTCCAGTCGTTGACTGGCGCGGCGGCCATGGCTACTTCACCAAAACCGATGCGGCGGCTGACTCAGGAGTCCAGCGGAGGTGGGTGTTGGCCTCTTCAATGTCCGCTTCCTTCAGCAAGGACAGGCGCGGACGAACAGCATCAGTGCGGGAGCTCGGCGGCTTGCGGCGGCCGGCACGGAACTGCGGAATCCACTGGGCACCCGGGCCTTGGTACTCCTGTTCAGCGGCGGCGTGCAGGGTCCACTGGGGATCGTAGAGGTGCGTACGGCCCAGCGCGATAAGGTCCGCACGGCCCGCGAGCAGGATCGAATTTACGTCGTCGTAGCTGGAGATGGCGCCGACGGCGATCACAGCCACGCCTGCCGGAGCGGCAACTTCCTGGCGGATGCGGTCGGCAAACGGCGTCTGGTAGCTGCGGCCGTAGGCGGGCTTCTCTTCCTTGGCGACCTGCCCGGTGGAAACATCCAGTCCGGCGGCACCGTGCGCCACGAAGGCGCGGGCAATCTCAACGGAATCGTCCGAAGTGTTGCCACCCTCGATCCAGTCGGTGGCGGAGATGCGCACCGTCACTGGCTTGCCGGCAGGCCATGCCGCGCGAACGGCGTCGAACACTTCCAAGGGGAACCGCAGCCGGTTCTCCAAGCTGCCACCGTAGTCGTCGGTCCGCTTGTTGGACACCGGCGAAAGGAAGGAGGACAGCAGGTAGCCGTGGGCGGCGTGGATTTCCAGGAGGTCGAAGCCTGCCTGCTCTGCGCGGACAGTCGAGGCAACGAACTCCGCCTTGATGGCATCCATGCCGGCGCGATCCAGCTCCACGGGTGTCTGGTTCTCCGGGCTGTACGGCAAGGCTGAGGGCCCGACAGCGGTCCAGTTGCCGGACTCGAGCGGCTGGTCGATGCCCTCCCACATGAGCTTGGTGGAACCCTTGCGGCCTGAATGGCCCAACTGCGCACCGATCTTGGCAGTGGAACGGTTGTGGACGAAGTCCACAATTTCCTTCCAGCTGTCGCGCTGGTCGTCCGTGTACAGGCCGCTGCAGCCCGGGGTGATGCGGCCGGCCTCGGAGACGCAGACCATTTCGGTCATGACCAGGCCTGCACCACCGAGGGCTTTGGAGCCCAGGTGCACCTTGTGGAAGTCGCCCGGGATGCCGTCCGTGGCTGAGTACATGTCCATCGGGGAGACGACAATGCGGTTCTTGAGCTCCAGCCCACCTATGAGGAACGGTTGGAACATGGCCGGCGCAACCTCGGTGAGGCCCTGTGACTCTGCGAAGTCGCGGTCCACGGCGTCAGCGAACTCGGGATCACGCAAGCGAAGGTTCTCTTGGGTGATGCGGCGGCTGCGGGTCAGCAGGTTGAACGCGAACTGGGTGGGGTCCTGGTCCTTGTACTGGCCGATGCGCTCGAACCACTCCAGTGATGCCTGTGCTGCACGCTGGGTGGAAGCGACCACGGGCCGTCGCTCGGCCTCGTACGCCGCCAGGGCGGACTCAACATCCGCGTGCTCGTGCAGGCAGGCAGCCAGCGCCAAAGAATCCTCCATGGCCAGCTTGGTGCCCGAACCGATGGAGAAGTGAGCGGTGTGGGCAGCGTCGCCCAACAGCACCACGTTGTTGTGGCGCCAGCTTTCGTTGCGGACAGTAGTGAAGTTGATCCACTTGGAGTTGTTCGTCAGGACCTCGTAGCCGTTCAGCTCCTCCGCGAAGATCTCCCGGATTTTGGCGATGGCCTTCTCGTCCGAAACGCCGGGAGGGAAGACCTCGTTGGCGGTCACGTCGAAACCTGCCGCGTGCCAAACGTCCTGGTGCATTTCCACGATGAACGTGGAGCCCTCGTCGGAGTACGGGTAGCCATGGATCTGCATGACGCCCCACTCGGTCTCCTTCACGAAGAACTTGAAGGCTTCAAATACCTGGTCCGTGCCAAGCCACATGAACTTGTTGGACCGCGGGTCCAGGTTCGGTTTGAAGGATTCGGCGTACTTGGCGCGGATCTGCGAATTGACTCCATCGGCGGCGAGTACAAGATCGTAGTTGGCTTCGAGTTCCTCGATGGCCGGGGCCAAGGTGCTGAACCGCACGTCCACGTTCAGTTCGATGCACCGGCGCTGCAGCAGTTCCAGTAGTTCCTTGCGGCTCATGGCAGCGAAGCCCTGGCCGCCTACCGTGATCATCTGGTCGCGGAAGTGGATGTCGATATCGGACCAGCGGGCAAAACGCCGGCTCATGTATTCGGCCACCACGGGATCGGCGTTGCCGATGCCGCCCAGTGTCTCATCGGAGAAGACGACGCCGAAGCCAAAGGTGTCGCTGGCAGCGTTGCGTTCCCAGAGCGTGATGTCGTGCGACGGGTCCAGCTGCTTCATGAGTGCTGCGAAGTACAGGCCGCCGGGGCCGCCTCCAACGATTGCGATTTTCATGGTGATGCTCCTTCTCAGGCCTGGCTCTGGCCGGCGGGGGTCAGTTGTTCGGTGTTGCTCGCGTTCCCGGTTGCGTCCTCTGAGAGGACTTTGTCGCGGAGCTTGAAGTGCTGGAGTTTGCCGCTGGGGTTCCGCGGCAGTTCGGTGACGAAGCGGACGTCCCGGGGGTACTTGTACGGGGCGATGGTCTGCTTCACGAAGTCCTGGATTTCCTTGCGCTTGGCGGCGTCGCCGGTGACGCCTTCGCGCAGGACAACGAATGCGCAGACAATGCTGCCGCGCTCCTCATCGGGAATTCCGATGACCGCGTTCTCCACCACATCCGGGTGCTGGTCGATGGCTGTTTCAACCTCGGGCGCACCGATGTTGTAGCCGGAGGAGACGATCATGTTGTCCGAGCGGGCCTGGTAGGTGAAGTACCCGTCCGCGTCCATGGCGAACGTGTCCCCGGTGACGTTCCAGCCGCGGACCACGTAGTTCGCCTGCCGGGGATCGTCCAGGTAGCGGCAACCGGTGGGACCGATCACCGCGAGGCGGCCGATGGTGCCCGGGCCAAGTTCGTTGCCGTCATCATCAAGGATGGTTGCCCTGAAGCCAGGGACGGCACGGCCGGTGGTTCCGGGGCGGATATTGTCTCCGGCGGCAGAGATGAAGACGTGCAGCATCTCCGTAGCCCCGATTCCGTTGACCAACCGGAGGCCCGTGGCTTCATGGACGGCTTCCCAGGTTTCCTTGGAAAGGTGTTCGCCCGCCGAGACAGCGATGCGCAGGCCGCGGAGGAGATCGCCGCGCTTCTCCTTGAGAATGGCCCGGTAGGCCGTGGGGGCGGTAAAGAGGATTGTGGCTCCGGCCTTTGAGGCGTGCTCGGCCAGTTCCACCGGGCCGGCCTTTTCGGTCAACAGCGAGGACGCGCCAAAGCGGAGCGGGAAGACCACCAGGCCGCCGAGCCCGAAGGTGAAGGCAAGCGGTGGGGATCCGGCGAAAACGTCATCCGCGGTGGGCTGCAGGATGTACCGGGCGAAGGTGTCCGCATTGGCCAGGATGTCCCGGTGGAAGTGCATGGTCACCTTCGGCACACCGGTGGTGCCCGACGTCGGACCCAGCAGGGCAACGTCGTCAGCGGCTGTGTCCACCGGGGTGAACATGCCGCTCTTGTGCCCGCAGCGCGAGGCGAGGTCGCCGTCGTCGTCGAATCCGTTATCGGCACCGTAGGTCAGGACGGTGACCTCTTCCCCGGCCGCAACCAACAGCTCATCCACGAACCGGTGATCAGAAATAGCCACCGCCGGCTTGGTGAGTTCGATCAGCGTGGAGACTTCGGTGGAGCGCAGCATGGGCATGGTGGTCACCACTACGGCGCCTGCTTTGAGAACGCCCAGCCAGGCGGCCACGATCCAGGGGTTGTTGGGACCGCGCAGCAATACGCGGTTGCCGGGAACAACTCCGAGGTCTTCGGTGAGGACCTGCGCCACCTGGTTGGAGCGCTTCTGGAGCTGACCGTAGGTCCAGACCGAGCCGTCAGGGGTCCACAGGGCCGGGCGGTCCGCGCCGTACTGTTCGACAGCGTCGTCGATCAGTACCGCGGCAGCATTAAGCCGTTCCGGGTAATGGAGTTCGGGAAGGGTAAATTCAAGCGCAGGCCAGGTATCGGCGGGCGGCAGGTGGTCGCGGGTGAACGTGTCCACGTGGGCCGATGGCATCATGCTCATGGCCGTTCCTTTCAGTGGTGCGTCGTTGAAGCTGCTGGTTGGTGGGGTTAGGAAGATGTTGAGGCGCCGGCCCGGATCATGCCCTCTTGGGCCACCGTGGCGAGGAGCCTTCCTTGCTGGTCGAAGAAGCGGCCCATGGCCAGGCCCCTGTTGCTCTGCCCGGATATGGCTTCCTGGGCATAGAGGATCCAGTCATCCGCCCGGCCGTCGCGGTGGAACCACATGGAATGGTCCAGGCTGGCGGTAGCAAGTCCCGGACTGGACCAGTTGAGTCCGTTGACCCTGAGCAGAGGCTCCAAAATCGTGTAGTCGCAGACGTAGGCCAAGGCCGTGCGGTGGAGGTCGGCGTCGTCAGGCAGGGCGTCAAAGGCCTTCACCCAAATCGCTTGCTGCGGTACCGAACCGCCTTCCAATTCGATATATACCGGACCGGGAATATGCCGCATGTCGAAACTGCGGCCAGAGGACCAGTACTCTGCGGCCGGTCCGTCAGTCCCGTCCAGCACTTCGGCTGCCGTCCGCAGCGATTCAGGCTCGACGGCGGCGGGGGCGTCGGGTTGGAAGTCCGGCCCCTCTTCGGGAACCTGGAACGAACCCATGGCGGCATAGACGGGCTTGCCGTTCTGGAAGCCCCGGACCGTGCGGGTGGAGTACCCGCGACCATCGCGCAGGCGCTCCACTTCGTAGCGGACACTGGAACCGATATCCACGGGACGCATGAAATAGCTATGCATCGAGTGCAGAGTCCTGTCGGCATCAACGGACCGCATCATTGCGGCCGCAGCCTGTGCCACCATGTCTCCACCATAGGCTTTTGGCCACGGCACGTACTGGGTGGTTGCTTCGTAGGCTTCGTCAAAAACCTCGGCCGTTGCCGGTGTGAGCTCAACGGCCTTGAGGAACGTCTCCGACGTCAGGGTTCCAGTGATCATGGCTTAGGCCCGGCGGTAGTCGGCAAGCGTTTCGTCGGCGACGTCTTCGAGGTTGACCACCAGGTTTTCCGGCGTACGGGCCGTCAGCCAGACGAGTTCCTCAGTGACGGACATGTTGGCTTCGACGTGGGGCATGAAGGGCGGGACAAAAACCCAGTCGCCGGCCTTCATGTCGAGGAACTCCGAGTAGTTCTCGCCGAAGTAGATACGGCCGTGGCCCCGGAGCACGTAGCCGCCGGTCTCAGCCTCGCCGTGGTGGTGCGGGAGCGAGCGGTAGCCGGGAGTGTTGGACACCTGGCCGAACCAGATCTTGGTTGCTGGGGTGTGCTGGATGCTCACGCCGGAGACGCGGATGCAGTCCCCGGACTGGGCGGTGTTGGTGTCCTCCGCACCGGCGCGGGTGACGACGGGAACGACCTTGCCATCGGCCTGGGCGTAGATGGAGTTGTCGCCTTCGAGGACGTATTCGGTGGTGCTCTGGCTCATGGGGTTCTCCTTCGGGGTGGTGTGGTTCAGGCGTTTGCCGGGACTGGTACGTGGATCCGGAACTGGTTTTCCAGCCGGCCGATCCCGTCGATTTCGGTGGTGAGGACATCGCCGTCGTTGAGGTAGCGGGGCGGGTTCATTCCCATGCCTACACCCCCGGGCGTACCCGTCAGGACGAGGTCGCCGGGGCGCAGGACGGTGAACTGCGAGATATAGGACAGGAGCTGCGCGGGGCCAAACACCAAGGTGCTGGTGTTCCCCTGCTGCACCAGCTCGCCGTTGACGTAGCCGCGGACCTCGAAGCTCTGTCCTGCCTCGTCGGCCGTCAGCATGACCGGCCCCACGGGAGTGCTGCCGTCCCAAGCCTTCCCCTGGAACCACTGAAGGGTTCGGCTCTGCCAGTCGCGCATGGAGACATCGTTGGCCACGGTATACCCGGCAATTGCCTCGCTCGCTTGGTCTTCGTCCGCGCGGAACAGTTCAGAACCCACGACGACGGCGAGCTCGGCTTCCCAGTCGACGCGGACGCTGCCGTGGACTTCTACAGCGTCGTTTGCTCCGACCAGGGTGTCTGCGTATTTGGCGAAGAGCGTGGGGTACTCAGGAAGTTCGCGGCCCATCTCTTGGATGTGGTCGCCGTAGTTCAGGCCGCAGCAGATGACCTTGCCTGCACGGGGCAGGAGCGGCGCCAGGTCGGCGTCGGCTGCAGCGATGACGGCCTGCCCGTTGGACGCTGCAGTCTCTGCTGCCTTCTCGACGACCAACCGCCACTCCGGCTGGGCCAGGAGGGCCCCGACGTCAGTGGCGGGCAGCGCGAGGTAGGAGTCGGCGCCCGTGGCGAGCGCCGCCGTCGTACCTCCGTTGGCCGTGCGCAAGGTGGCGAGTTTCATTGCGGGTTCCCTTCGAGTCTTTGTGATGTGTCGACTTTTTTACGATCGTCACATATGCTCAACGTAGCACGGCAGAAATGATCTGCACAGAGGCTTTCCAAAAGTTTTTGCAGTTGCCACAACGAGGAGGAACAGCATGAGTCACCAGACGGTCAACCCGGAATCGCTGCCCAAGCCATCGGGTTTCGCGCACGGCATTCTTGCCGGAAACACTGTTTTCCTGGGCGGGCAGACGGCCTTGGACAAGAACATGAACATCGTTCCCGGCGGCATCGTGGAACAGTTCACGCAGGCGTTCTCCAACGTCATCACCACCCTCCGAGAAGCCGGCGGACAGCCCGAAGACCTGGTCAACGTGACGATCTACCTCACGGACGTGGACGACTACATGGCCAATGGCCGGGAAATCGGGCGCATCTGGCGTGACATGGCAGGCTCGCAGTACCCCGCAATGGCGGGCATCGGCGTCACGCGCCTGTGGCAGAAAGAGGCCCTGATCGAAATCCAGGGCATTGCTGTGATCCCGGAGCGCTAAAGCTGACCCCGGCGGGGCGGGCGTGCCGGGCAGCGGAACGAGCAGCCCCAATGGCGGTGCAGGGTGCATAACGTGAGACGGAACCCTTGCAGGGCATGACCCTGCGATTCCAGCAGTTCAGGAGCCACGCTATGTCTGTTTCAGTCCCCATTCCCGCCTACACCACCGATACCTTCTTTGGCCTCGACGACAAATGGCTGGAGACAGCCGAGGGCGAACTCACCCACTATCACGACGTCGGCGAAGGCACCCCCGTCCTCTTCCTGCACGGTTCAGGGACGGGTGTCACCGCCGCCGCAAACTGGTGGCTCAACCTTCCCCGGATTTCCGAGCAAGCACGGTGCATCGCCATCGACTCGATTGGCTACGGGCAATCCGTGGTGGCACCGGGGACAGAGTACGGGATCAAGGAATGGGTGCGCCACGCAGTCCGCACCCTTGACGCGCTGGGCATCGACAAGACGTGGATAGTGGGCAATTCGCTGGGCGGCTGGCTTGCCTTTCAGTTCGCCATCGACTTCCCGGAGCGCCTTCTTGGCATCATCTCCATGGGCACTGGCGGCGCCAAGCTGACGGGAGCCCTTGCAGGGCATTCCACGCCCGATCTGTCCGAGGCCGGCATCCGCCGCACCTTGGAGCTCTTTGTGGTGGACAAATCATTGGTGACCGATGAGTTGGTTTCGCTCCGCTACCAGGCAGCACTGAACGATACCGCCTCGGACCGCTTGGCAGACGTGGTCAGCGCGCGGGACCGGGACCGTACCGGGCTGCCCCTGGATTTTGACGTATTGTCACGCTTGGAAGTTCCGGTGCTCTTGATTCACGGTGTGCAGGACGTGGTGATTCCCGTGTCGCGTACGTGGGAGCTCTTGAACGTTGTTCCGTCCGCAGATGCGCATATCTTCAGCCAGTGCGGTCACTGGTCCCAAGTGGAACGGGCCAGCGACTTCAACGCCGTAGTGACCCAGTACCTGGCCTCCCACGGAGTCACCCGTCCATAGACTCCGCCGGCAGGGTCCACCCTGGCAGGGCAGACCCTGGCAGCACGCGGAATGGACAGCGTGCCATGGACAAGGATGGCCGGCTCCCCCAAGACGCCGGCCATCCTCTTGTTTGCCTGTGCCAGCGCCTCTAGTGCTGAGGAAGCACGGGGCTGCCGACGAAGGACATTGATGCCAGGATCGCGTCGAGAGTTTCGGGCGCGTGCTGGATGAGGCAGGCACCTGCCACAAAGCGGTCCGGGCGGAGGAACACCATGGGCGTGGGCCTGTCGTCAAACCACTTCTTGACGGCGCCCGTATGGTCACCCAGGACTAGGACATCCGGAGACATGTACGCCTCCGCCCATTCACGCTGGGTTTCCGGCAGGATGCACACCAGGCGGGCGCCCAGGGCTTCCAGTTTGGCCAACGCTTCCCCGGGGAGGACATCCCGGGGGCTGTTGCCCCACAAGATAACTGCCCACCAGTTGCCCACAGCGTCGTCCAACAACAGATTGCGCCCGGCCCAGGAGTTCACCCGGGGCTGGGGAAACTGCAATCCCACTGGCGACACCTTGTTTCTGGCTGTCCGGACGGCTACCAGATTGCTGCTCAACCTGGGGGCTGCGCGGCCCGCCTCCCGCGTGCTGGGATCCGCCAGGACTCCCTCGGAGTACCGCGGCATGGGTTTGAACCGCATGTCCGCAAAGTAGCTCTTCACCTGGGGGAACAGATTGAGCACTGTGGCGGCGGCATCGCGGGCAGCCACGGCCACCGGATGCGTCAGTTTGATCACAGAGCCCATGGTCAGTGACAGATCCACCATGGCTTTCGCATGCGCCCGCCGCTCCGACGTGTAGGTATCCAGAATGTCGGCGTCGGCTGTACCGGCCAGCACTGTGGCCAGTTTCCAGCCAAGATTGGTGGCATCCCTGATGCCCGAATTCCACCCCTGGCCCATCCACACGGGCATGAGGTGGGCAGCGTCGCCGGCAATCAGTTGGCGGCCGCCGCGGAAGGAGCCGGCTACCCGCCCGTGATGGGTGAAGACCCGGCGCCGGATGTAGTCCAGGCTGGCTGGATCCGGAACGTGACCCTTGAGCATGCCGTTGACGAAGTCCGGATCCGTGACCTGGTCTTCGGTCTCGTGCGGATGCAGCATGAACTCAAATCGGCGGACGGCATGCGGCAGTCCGATCGAGACATAGGGGCGTTTGGGGTCGGCCCCCAGGAAGACATTGGGAGTTCCCAAAGGATCGTTGTTCACGTCCACAACCAGCCAACGGGTAGACGGGGAACGTCCCTCGAAGGTGACACCCAACCGCTTTCTGGTGGGCGACTTACCGCCCTCACAGCCCACCAGAAAACGTGCCCGGAACCGCTGCTCAGTTTCTGCCCCTCCTGCGGTCACGCGGGCTACGGCAGTCACGCCCCCGGCATCCTCCTCAACCACATCCACCTGGTGCCCGAACAGGACGCGTACGTTCTCGAAACGCCCCAACCCATCCAGGAGCACCCGGTCAACGTCGGGCTGGATAAAACCATGCTTCCGGTCCCAGCCGAATTCGAGCGTGCGGGGGTTGTTCTCAAGGATGACCTTGCCGGCTCCGTTGACCAGCCTCATGATGTGCTGCGGGGTGGTGTGAGGTTTCACCTGTTCGGCGAGGCCTATGGTCTGAATGGTCCGGAACGACTCATCGTCGAGTCCCACTCCCCGGGGGTAATCGATCAGTTGGTCACGGGCCTCCAGGACCGTCACAGAACGGCCGTACATACCAAGGATGTTGGCAAGCATCAGTCCGGCCGGACCGGCACCCACGATCACGACTTCGCTGTCCGCAGTGGTTTTCATCGCTCAATCCTCGCGACGGGGAGTCGCAGCAGCCAGCGTGTGTTCCGGTAGGCGGCATGGAAACCGTAGCCCACCAACACGCTGCCGTAGCCTACTGGACGGGTGCGCTCACTGCTCCGGTGGCGCCGTGAACTGGGGAACCTCGGGCGCCGTGGTGGTCAGGTGGATCACTGCCTTCCCGTCAACACCCCGGAACCCGTGGTCAACATCGCCGGGGAACCTCACAAAATCACCTGCGTTCAAGGTGAGGAGTTCCTGGAGGGGGCCGGCCTCAAGCTGCCCCTGGATGACGTAGACCTGGTGCAATGTGCCCGGACTTTGCGCCGTCATCTTCCGTACACGTGGAGTTTCGTGGAGCTCTATGACCTGTGTGCGGACGTACCCGGAGCCGTAAATCTTGTCCAGGTTCCGCTCGTTACCCGAAGCCGAGCCCTCCCAGGTCGCATCCGCGGCGCGGGAAATATAGGTCTTGGTCCCCCATTCGGTCACCAAACGCCGGAAACTCAGGCCCAGCGCCTCGCCGATCAACTCCAAGGTACCGATGGTGGGGTTGCCCTCGCCCTGCTCGATTTTGGAGAGCGTCTGCTTGGACAAGTTGGCTCGCCGGGCGAGTTCGCCCTGGGTGATGTTTCGCTCTGCCCGGAAGCGGCGGATGTTGCGGGAGACCAGATCGTTGAGAGTCACAGCTCAAGTGTCACTTATAAATGACGAACTGTCACGTTTGACATACTCTCGATCCCTCGGGACACTTTAAAAAACCGAGCACCGGCCCATCTGGCTCCATTCTGGTCAAAGCTGCCCATACCTGGAGGTTTCCGTGACATCCACCCTCTCCACGCCACCCCGAGACGATCGTGCCGCCGTCGACAAAGCAATGGCGCTGCTCAGCTCCTTCGGCAACGATGCCTTCACGGGAGTCGGCGTGAGCGAACTCGCCCGCAGGGCGGATATGTCCAAGTCCACCGCTTTCCGGGTGCTCGGAATGTTGCAACGCAGCGGCGCGGTGGAGCGGGCCGGGAACGCCTACCGTTTGGGAAAACTGATTCACAACCTGGGCGCCGGACAGGAAACTGCAGCCCACGGCAGGATGCGGGATGCGCTGACGCCATACTTGGCCGATCTCTACGAACTGAGCCGCCAAACCGTGCATCTGGCCGTGCTCGTCGGAACCGAAGTGGCCTACTTGAACAAGCTGTACGGACACCTCCAAGTCAAAAGCCCCTCGCGCATCGGCGGCCGGGCGCCTGCCTACTGCACCGCCGTAGGCAAGGTACTGCTCGCCTACAATCCTGAGGCAAGCGAACAAGTCATGGCGTCGGAACTCGCGGCATGGACGCCGTCCACCATCACCGATCCCGAAGCATTGCAGGTGGAGCTCCAACAGGTCCGCCTCAATAATCTGGCCTACGACCGTGAGGAGATCCTGCAGGGCCTCAACTGCATCGCAGCGCCCGTTATGGGGCCGAACGGACGGCCGGTTGCTGCCCTGTCCGTTTCCGGACCGGCCGGAAAATTCATCCCGGAGTCCCAGTCAACCGCCCTGCGCAAGGTTTGCTACGCCGCCAGCCGGGCGGTCGCGGCCGCCACTGCCCGGCGTCAACATCAGCTGCGCCTGATCAACGGCAGTTAACTTCCCTTGGTAGGAACGTCGTCAAGGTAGCGCGAGGCTTCCATGACCCATCCTGGTTCGGCTGCCAACAGGGCAAGCGAGCGCCCGGGAATGTCCACGTCCACCACATAACGGTAGCCGGCCGCTTCCCCCAGGGCGATGGCTGCAATGTCGCCCTCATCCACAGCCCTCACCAACCGCCGGCATGCCGGGTCCATCTGCAGGATTCGTTCGGAAACCAGTTGCAGAGCCTCAGCGCCAGCCCCGGCATCGGGAGTCAGCAGGCGGTCGCGGGCGCTGACTGGGTAGCTCGCCGCCAGCGGAGTAGCCATAACGAACTCCACCGCAACCGTCCCAGCCGGCCGGCCGTCGTCGAACACTGCGTATCTGGTGACCTCAGCGTCCGCGGCAGGACTCACGACGGCGGTCCACGAACCGGGCAACGGGTCCGGCCACTTGAGCAGGTCTACTTCATTGGACGACACGACGCCTCACTTTCCATCAACCGCGAGTTGGCGAATGCTCTGCTTGTCCAGCTTCCCGGCGCCGTTCCGCGGAACGCTGCCCACCAGGACCAGCTTCTTGGGGAGTTTGTAACGCGCCAGATAGTCGCCAGCGAAAGCCCTGACATCCTCGATCGCGGGAACTTCACCGTCCCGGCAGCTCATCACCGCAACCACGGATTCGCCCCACTGCGCGTCCTCAACTCCCACCACAGCTACGTCCAGAACCCCTGGAAATTCCATCAAAGCGCGCTCGACTTCGGCAGGATAGACGTTCTCCCCGCCGGTGATGATCATGTCCTTCAATCGATCCACGATGTAGAAGTAGCCCGATTCATCCGTGTAGCCGATGTCACCGGTGCGGAACCATCCCTTGTGGAAGGCCTGCACGGTTGCTTCAGGATCGTTCCAGTAGCCGCTGGTGACGTTGGGGCCTTTGACCCACATCTCACCGCGGGCGCCGGGTTCCGTCACTTCCGCGAACGTCACAGGGTCCACGATGCGTACTTGGGTGTACGGCATGGGAATTCCACACGATCCAGCCTTCTGATGCGTGAGCTCGGCAGGAAGATACGTGGCAAAAGGAGAGGTTTCGGTGAGTCCCCACGCCTGCTGCACGAAGACGCCCTTGGCTTGGTACTGCCGGAGGAGGACCGGTGGCACCGGAGCTCCCGCGCAGATCAGCGCCCGCAGGCTGGAAATGTCCCTGCTCAAAAAATCCTCCGTCTGCTGCATCGCTGAGAGCTGGGCCGGCACTAGAAATGCCTGGGAAACTCCGAACTCCTCGATGTCACGGAGCGCCAGCCGGGGGTCGAAGGCCCGCCGGACCACGGTTGTCCCGCCCCGGACCAGCGAACGGATAGTCAGGGCGTTGAGCGCGCCGATGTGGAACAAAGGGGCCACAGCAAGGTTGACGTCTCCCCGGCGGGTGTCCACCAGGGAATCGACATTGACCGAATTCCACCAAAGGTTCCCAAAAGAGATGCACACGCCCTTGGGCTTGCCAGTGGTTCCGGAAGTAAACATCAGCACCGCAAGGTCCTCATCCCCGGCCGGCAGTGGTTCACATGCTTCCGTGGTTTCGCCCACAGCCAGGAAACTGCTCAGCGACACCCACTGGGAGCCAGACTCAGACTGCAGGGGCGTCAGGCCGTCATTGTCCACCAGCACCAGCGTGGGCTCGCCTGGGAGGGACTGGCCGATCGCTTCCACGATTGCCTGGTGGCCCGGTTCCACCACCAAGATGGCGGGGGTGGACCTTTCCAGCAACCCCTCCACTTCGCGGGGTGCCAACCGGAAATTCAGTGGCTCAAACACGGCGCCCACCCACCAGGACGCCATCATGGTTACAAGGAAGGTGCTGCTGTTCAGGCCTAGATACGCCACCCGGTCACCCCGCTGTGTCCCCTGTGCCAGCAAGGCCTTGGCCATGGCTTCCACGGTTTCAACGAAGGCCCGGTAGTCCATCTCCTGCTCTTCATAGACCACGGCGATGCGATCCGGAAAGTACGCCGCCTGGCGTCGGATTCCGGTGGCAGGATTGAGATCCACACTGCACGTCACAGCTCATCACCGCCCGCCGCGGTCGTCCCGAAACCGCGAACAGCAATGCCGCCATCCACCGGAATGATGGCACCAGTAACGTTGCTGGAATTCTGCCGGGAAGCCAAGAGGACGTACGGGCCCGTAAAGTCCTTGGGATCAACCGAGGCGTCGTGCAGCGGAATCAATGGATTGTTTCCGGTGACAGTGCTCCGCGCAAAGGACTGCGAGATGGAGCGGTCATTGAGGCCAATGGACTCCGGTCCGCGGAGGTCGGTGTTCATCCCGCCCACCGCCACGCCATTAACCCGGACCTTCGGGGCAAGCTCGTAAGCCAACTGATTGACCAGGCCACGGCAAGCAAACTTGGACGCCGTGTAGACAGGACCACCGCCGGCCGTATGGAAGGAGGCGTTGGATAAGGTCATCACAATGGAACCCCGGGTCTTGACCAGTTCGCGCCACGCCGCCTCCACGGACAGGAGGTAGCCCTTGACGTTGATGGCAAAGAGCTCATCAAACGCTTCCGAAAGCTCTGCACCCGTCAGCTTGGTGACCGAGCGGTTGTAGTCCCAGATTCCTGCGTTGGGGACCAGCACGTCCAGCTTGCCGAAGTGCTGGACCGTTCGTTCCACAGCCTCGTGCAGCGACCCCGAATCCCTGACATCTCCTGCCAACGGCAGAATCCGCTCACCAGCACCAGTGGCGTCAGCCATGGCCTTCAGTTTGTTCAGGTCCCTCCCGAAAATCGCTACTGACGCACCCTCGGCAAGGAACCGTTCTGCCACTGCCCGGCCAATGCCCGAGCCTCCACCGGTGACCAAGGCAACATCGCCGTTGAGCCACCCCGCGGATTGGTTTTCACTCATTTTTACCTCTCTGCCGCAGCAACGACCCGCCCAGCGCCGGGCCTCCTGTGAAATTAGTGAAGGACGCTAGAAGAACGTGCTGAGGTTTTTGGCCTGAAGAACATTTGCGTCGAAGAGCAACTCGCGCCGCGCCACGCGGAAACTGCCGTCCGGCTGAATCCGGAGAATATCCGTCCGGCCACCAGCGTAGATGTCAGTTTCCGTCTGGAGGCGGTTCCTGTAGACCAGGAATGCGCTCCTGACCTTGAGCTCTCCCCCAGCAGTAATCCGCACGGTGACATTCGAGATCAGATGGCGGGTACGTGAGGGCGGATCTTCTGCCCATGCCATCCCGGAATCGTAGCGCCGGATGCGCCAGGCAAGGGATTCCTTGGTCTCGTCGAAGTACGCGGCTTCGCCCGGGGCCCCAATGGACAGGGCCGCTTGGCGGCGGAGCCGGTTGGTGCGCAACGGAGCCCAGTAGCTGAGGTCTTCGTCGAAGATTTCCAGCCAGTCGGCAAACCGTCCATCATCCAGCAGTTCCGCCTCATGGAAATAAAACTGTTGGACGCGGTAGGCCAGCGTTGCATCGGCCAGGCCACCCTCGATGTCGTCCACGGCTTGGGCAGCCGCCGCCGCAATAACATGTTCGGTCATGGGTTCACGCTTCCTTAAGCTGTGGGACTACCGTGCGAGTTTCTTGAGATCAATGGACGGATCCGCCAGCTGCTTCGGATCCACTCGAATCCGGCGATCAATGATGCGGCGGGCGGCCCGAACAGCCAGGCCCCCGTCCACCGCGGCGCAGCCAGCCAAGTAGCCCCCGACGTCGAGCTTGAAGACGACGGCGGGTTCGCCGTCCTTCTCGCGGACGATCGTGGCCCCTTCTCCTGTCATGCTGCCCACGCCCTCAACATGGACCCCGTGGCGATCGGACCAGAACCAGCTGGCGCCGTGCTCCGGCAGATCGTCCCCCACAAGTGCGGCAGCCGCCGTCGCGCCTGTTTTCATGGCGTGCTCCCAGTGCTCGGCCCGGCGCAGCAACGTTCCATTCGCGAGCCGGACGCGTGAGCTGTCCCCCACGGCGTAAACGTTGGGGTGCGTGGTCCGCTGGGACTCATCCACCAGCGTTCCATTGTCCGTCTCCAGGCCCGCAGACTCGGCCAACGCGGTTTCGGGGACGATGCCGATGCCCACCAGTACAGCGTCGGCCGTGATGGTGTGTCCCGATTCAAGAGTGACCTTGTGGCCCGTGGCATCAACAGTGATGGACGTGGGTACTCCCGTCACCACCTCAACACCATTGGCCGGGTGCATCGCGTGAAGGCGACGGGCCAGCTCGGGGCCAACCGCAGGAACCAACGGAGGGTCCACGGGATCGATCAAGACAACATCGGCACCGAAGGGCAACGCCGATGACGCTACCTCGGCGCCAATCAGGCCGGCCCCAATGATCGCCAGGCGGGAACCCGGAACCAACAGGGAACGCAGGCGGTCGGCATCATCGCGGGTACGCAACTCCAGAACCGAGGGGAGGTCTCCGCCCGGAATGGGCAATCGACGCGCAGTCCCCCCGGTTGCCAGGACCACCTTGTCACTGGTGATCCGGCGCCCATCCTCGAGGACAACAGTCCCCTCGTCCGGCCGGAGGGCAGCAACAGTGCCCGTGACGATGTCCACGTGGTGTTCAGCGAACCAGGTCCGCCCCGCCAGCTGGATGTCCTCTTGGCTGCGCGCGCCGAGCAGGTAGTCCTTGCTGAGGGGCGGGCGGTCGTACGGAACCCCGGCGGGGTCGATGATGGTCAGGGCGCCCGTAAACCCCCGGCCCCGAAGCTCCTTGGCAACGGTGAAGCCGGACATTCCGCCGCCCACGATCGTGACTGATGCCAGCGTCATGGTTTTGTCCTCTCAAGGGTTCCACGCACGTCTAAACCACGGCGTCGATGTTTGGGTACAGCAGAAGCTCGCCATCCCGGACTTCAACCATGTGCGTGCGGGCCGGAAGAGTGGCCGGCAGGCAAAGGGCCGAGCCGGACTTCAAGCAGAACTTGGCCGAATGCACGGGGCATTCCACCTCCGTACCTTCGATCCAGCCGTCAGCCAAGGACGCCGTCTCATGGGTGCAGGTGTCGTTCAAGGCGTAGAAGTTGCCATCCTCGGCGTGGAACACCGCGATGTCCTGGTCCGTGCCGTTGGTACCGGCGGGAACCACTGTTGCTTCGCCCTGCTCGATGTCCCCGGCGGTACCGATGCTGATAGCTTCATTCATTGCTTGCTCCTACAGTGTTCTCGTGCCAGGCGGGTTGGTTCATCAGCGCCGCCCAATGTCGGTAGAAGGACCGTCCTGCAGCGTCTGAATACAGCTCGCTGGTCTCGCCAGGATAGGTGCCGTCGTGGCGTTCACTGCCAATCCCCATCTGGAAGTTCAGAGGCACCTGGTTAGTGACGAAACCACCGGAAATGGCTTGGATCTCGGACCAGTTCTCGCCGTCGTCGGCCTCGAAGATTCCCGACGGCCCGAAGGTTCTGAGGTTGTAGAGGCGCTGGGCATCCTTGACGTCGTCCGGCATTGACTTGTCCACCAGAATCCACGCCCACACCTCGATCTTGTTGGGGCCCTTGGGGTGCCACACACGGATGGAGCCGTTGACGGGCAGGTACGAGAAAGACGGAAACACCGTAGCGTGGCCGGTAGTCAAGGGGCCCTCGACAGCGGCATCACCCAACCGCTCCCGCAGAGCCTGGTAATCGTAGTAGTCGTGAACGGCCTCGGCGTCGAAGCGGGACTTGGGGTGCGTAGGAAAACCAGCCCCGTGGCCCTTCGGCGAGAGGAACTGGCGGCCGGGAGTCTCAGCAACCTCCGGTTTTGGTCCCCGCCCGGTGGGGGACATCACCATGAGGGCCGAAGCATGGGACATATTGACGTGGTACCAGTCTGTGGCGAACTGTTCAGCGGCCAGCTTCCAGTTTCCTTCCAGCTCCCATTTCATGACCCCGCCCATGACCTCGGTTCCCTCCGGGTCCCTGTCCAGCATGGCGTCCAGGTAGTACCGCATGTCTCCCAGGGCTTCTTCGAGGGGTTCCGCAGCGGGGTCCCAGTTTCCAAAGAGCAAGCCCTTGTACTCAGCAACGTTGGGAACATCGATGAGGCCCCAGTCCTTCTTGTCGAAGTCCTCTGGATATGCCTTCTCATTCGGCACCGATTGAAGGGCACCCGCAAGGTCGAAGGACCATCCGTGGTAGGTGCAGGTGAACATCTTGGTGGCACCGGCATCTGCCCGGCTCAGCCTGACGCCGCGGTGCCGGCAGGCATTCAAATAGGCCCTGATGGACTTGGATTTGTCCATGGTGACGATCACGGGATCCTCGCCCATGAAGGTGGTGAAGAAGTCTCCGGGTTTGGTGAACTGGCTCGTGTGCGCCAGGAACAGCCAACTGCGTGCAAAGATGCGGCGCAGTTCCTGCTGGTAAATGCCGGTGTCCGAATAGATGGACCTGTCGATGAGCCCGGCTGCGGCGTCCACCAGTGGCGAGACGTCAATGTTCGCCGTCATGGAAGCCGGCCGGGGCATCCGGCCGATGGCTGCATGTGCTTGTGACGGGCAGGAGTCCGTGGTGGTCATGGGTGGGCCCTTCGTTCACATCGAAGAATTGGGTGTTCGTCCCATGGGACACGAAAGCCGACACCCCGCACTAGCTGCCGTGCCGAACCCCGGAACAGCGGGCACTGTCAATCACGCATGCCCGGCATGGTTCCCCACCTAGCGGCCCGCCTATCGGAGCCCACGCCGCTCCTTGAACGCTGCCACTCCCTCGGCACCATCGGCTGAACCCAGCACGGCGGCTCCGGCCGAGGGCGTCGATGAGCTGGCTGGCCAGCATGTATGCAGCATTTGTGCCGCCGTACGGAACGTGGCATTGGTCACACGTGCCGTCCGGACCCATTGTCAACGTGATCTCTGAATCCGTCCACTGATAGATCCCACCCCCTGGAGCATGCAATGACGCAATACCCCACTCCCCCGCCGCCTGCGGCCACCGGGAAGAAGGACACCCGCCGCGCGCTGGTCTCCAGCTTCCTTGGTTCCACCGTTGAGTACTACGACTTCCTGTTGTACGGTGCGGCTGCCGGCTTGGTCTTTCCCAAGCTGTTCTTCCCGGCGGACATGGACCCGGGCCTGGGTACCGCGCTTTCGTTCGTGATTCTCCTTGCCGGATACCTCTCCCGGCCTATCGGTGGTGTCCTGTTTGGCCACTTCGGTGACAAGTTCGGCCGCAAGAACATGCTCTTCATCACGCTCATGATGATGGGCTCCGTATCCATCGCCATCGGCCTCATGCCCACCTACCAGGCCATCGGCGTGGCTGCGCCGCTCACCCTGGTGCTGCTCCGGGTGGTCCAGGGCCTGGCCGTCGGAGGCGAATGGGCCGGCGCCACACTCATGGCAGCAGAACACGTCAAAGAGAAGAACCGCGGCTTTGCGGCATCCATCGCAGTGACTGGCGGGCCCACGGGATCGGTGCTGGCAACCTTGGTCCTGGGAATCTTCGCGGGGCTGCCCGATGATGCCTTCCTTAGCTGGGGGTGGCGTATCCCGTTCCTGCTCTCCGCCGCCCTGGTGGTGATCGGCCTCTACCTCCGATACCGGGTCACTGAATCACCCGATTTCGAGCGGGCCAGGGCTGCCGGCGAGGTCCACACCGGGGTTCCCATCGTCCGGGTGCTCAAGAAGTACCCTCTATCCACGTTCTACGGCATCATGGCTGCTGCAGGACCGTTGTTCATGCAGGCCCTCCTCGCGGTCTGGGCAGTTCCCTACGTCGCGGCCCAAGGCGTGGTGTCACGCCAGGACGCACTCATGATGCTGACCTTCTCGTCATTCCTGCATATCTTCGCCATCCCGTTCTTCGCCTGGCTTTCGGACAAGTTCGGCCGCCGGCCCGTCATGCTGGCCGGAGCTGCCGTGTCAGTGGTCCTCGTCTTCCCGATGTTCGCCCTCTTCAATTCCGGCAGCTACTGGTTGGTGGCGTTGGCGTTCGTTGTGGGAAATCCGATCATTCAAGCGTCCATGTATGGCCCCATCGGAGCCTTCCTGGCCGAAAAGTATGAGACCCAGGACCGCTACACGGGCGTTTCGCTCAGCTTCCAACTGGGCTCAGTAATTGGCGCGGGAACGGCACCCCTCATGGCAACCATGCTCATGGGCCTCTCCAACGGCGCCACAACGGACAACATCGCCTGGTACTTCATCCTTCTGATCGCCATCGCTGCCCTGTGCGTCTTCCTGTCCAAGGAAACCAGAAGCAGTGCGCGGCAGCAGGCTGAAGAGCCCTCCACGGGATCCGGGGAACAGGCCTCCGTCCGCTGACGACAGCGACGATCGGCGGACGCAGCCGTGTTCCGCCTACCGGCACCCGCCCTGCCACGGCGGGTGCCGCCGTCGTTAGCCTGATCCCGAACCACGGGGGCCGCCGGACGGCCCCACTCACACCAGGAGCGCACCATGGGCCACCCCGCTTCCCTTGAGGAATTCCAAACTTTCGTAGGCGAGTTCACCTCCAAACGAGGTTTCGATGACATCGCTGCGACTCTTCAGCTGGAACCTCACGCCGTCACCGAAGACACCGTGAGCATGTCCATGCCGCTGCAGGAGTCATACGCCCAAGCCTCCGGGCTGTTCTCTGCCGCTGCGCTCTTCGGCGCAGCGGACATCACCGGCACCCTGCTGGCCATGCAGACCTACGCAGGCAGCGGGCAGTTCCCCTTGGCTGTGCAGTCGAGCGTCAACTTCCTGTCCAATTCCCAGGCGTCTCCGGCCATCGCCACGGCACGGATCCTCCGCGGCGGCAACACCGTAGCCGTGGCCGAAGTGGGCGTGACGGACGCGGACGGAAAAGCCCTGATGCACTCCACCTTTACCTACGCCATCAAGGAGCGCCGCCTGGGCACCACGTAGGCCCCCGCCCGCCGTACCACCCTGCGGAACATACGCCTGACGGATGGTTATCCGCAGGGGTGCAATGGAACCCACAAGCAGCTGCCCCGGCAGCACATCCCACAAAAGGAGTCGTCATGAACCAGGCACTGGTGTGCATGTCGCACAGCCCCCTGCTGGAACACACGAACCCGCCCGCCGACGTCAAAGCCGCCGTCGAGTCAGCCTTCGATCACGTCCGCGGGTTTGTTTTGGATTTCGAGCCCGACCTCGTGGTCAACTTCGGCCCGGACCACTACAACGGCTTCTTCTACGACCTGATGCCGCCCTTCTGCATCGGCTACGAAGCTTTTGGGACCGGTGACTACGACTCCTTCGCCGGGAAGCTGGACGTCCCCACGGACATCGCGGAACGGCTGGCCCAGTATGTGATCGATCAGGACATCGATACCGCCATTTCCCGCCAAATGGAGGTGGACCACGGCGCTGTGCAGCCCCTGGAAAACATCTACCGCGGCGATGTCGGCGGCCGCCAGGTGATCCCCATCTTCATCAACTCTGTAGCCCCGCCGTTCTCCAAAATGGCCCGCGTCCGCCGCTTCGGCACCGCCGTCGGCGAATTCTTCAGGGACCTCGACAAGAGGGTACTGTTCATCGGCTCCGGTGGCCTCTCCCACGACCCTCCTGTTCCACAGATCGCCACGGCCACGGAGGAACAGCGCGCGTTGCTACTCAACGGACGGCACCCAACAGCGGAGGCCCGTGCCGCCCGGCAAGCGCGAACCATCGCCACGGCAGAGGCGTTCGCGCGGGGCGAGGCGGACATCATGGACCTCAATCCCGACTGGGACCGGGCCTTCCTGAAGGTCTGTGCATCAGGCGACGTTGCCGGTTTCGACGCCTACGAAGCGGCGGAAATGAACCGGGTGGCCGGCCATTCCTCACACGAAGTCCGCACATGGGTTGCCGCTTACTCGGCACTGCGTGCCTGTGGTGAGTACAACGTCACCTACGAGTTCTACAAACCCATCAAGGAATACATTGCCGGCTTCGGAGTCACGACGGCGGTGCTGCGGTAATGGCCAACGTCACCACCGCCACTGGTCGCCAAGAGGACCAGCTGGCCGCCGTGGGCGCGGAGCTGCTGGCAGCCAGCGAGTCGTTGATCCCCGTTCCCCCCTTGCGGGACCGGGTACCCGGCATGACCCTTCAGGATGCGTACACCGTCCAGCAGTACCAACTTCACCATCACCTTGCCCGGGGCCGCGTCCTGGCAGGCCGCAAAGTGGGGCTGACGTCGCGGGCCATACAACAGCAGTTGGGTGTCGATTCACCGGATTTCGGGTACTTCTTCGAAGACATGGTCCACCACCACGGGGCGGAGATCCCGGCGTCGCACTTTATTCAGCCCAAGGTGGAACCCGAGTTTGGCTTTGTCCTGAAGACGACACTGGCAGGCCCCGGGGTGACCCGGGGTCAAGCCGCGGCCGCGATCGAGGCGGTCTATCCGGCCATTGAAATCATCGACTCCCGCATCACCGATTGGGACATCAAGCTGGTGGATACCGTGGCGGACAATGCGTCCTGTGGAGCGATCGCGGTGGGCTCGGTCCCCCTGCCGGTGTCCGTGGATGCCCTGGGCTCAGTCACGTGCGATCTCCTGATCAACGGTGAGGTCCGCGAAAGCGGCACCGGCGGGGCCGTCATGGGCGATCCCGTCATTCCTTTGGCCTGGCTGGCAAACATCCTGGGCCAGCAAGGTGTGCCCTTGGAGGCCGGCCAACTCATCCTGCCCGGTTCCTTCACCAAGGCGCTGCCGGTGGTAGCCGGAGAATCCGCGACGGCCGACTTTGGTGCGCTGGGCGCGCTGACAATCCATTTCACAGATTAGGGAATTCCATGGCTAAGAAAACCGCCGCGATCGTCGGATCGGGCAATATCGGCACGGACTTGATGTTCAAACTCATGCGCCGCAGCAACAACGTCGAGGTCAAGTACATGATTGGCGTAGACCCCGCGTCGGACGGCCTCGCCCGTGCAGCACGCTTGGGCATCACTACGTCCGCAGAGGGCGTCGACTGGCTGCTGTCGCAGGACGAACTCCCGGACTTCGTCTTCGAATGCACTTCAGCCAAAGCCCACCAGGCCAACGCTCCCAAGTACAAGGCTGCGGGGATCCACGCGATCGACCTGACGCCGGCCGCCGTCGGCCCTTACCTATGCCCGGTGGTGAACCTGGACTCCTTGGAAGACGTGCTGAACGTCAACATGATCACCTGCGCCGGACAGGCAACCACGCCGATCGTCGCCGCGGTGTCCTCCGTGGTCCCCGTAGACTACGCCGAGATTGTTGCCTCCATCGCCTCCAAATCCGCTGGCCCCGGCACCCGGGCCAACGTGGACGAGTTCACCGAAACCACGGCCAAGGCATTGGAGGAGGTTGGTGGGGCTGCCCGCGGTAAAGCCATCATCATCATCAACCCTGTGGAACCGCCCATGATCATGCGCAACACGATCTACGCCTCCATTCCCGCTGAAGCTGCCCAGGCTGGTGAATTGCGGGACAAGATCCGTGCCGCCATCAGCACGGCCGTCTCAGCCATCCAGGAGTATGTGCCCGGTTACTCGCTCCGCGTCGAGCCTCAGTTCGATGCCGCTCGTGAGGACTGGAACGGCAACGGCCGTGTGGGTATCTGGGTGCAAGTGGTGGGGGCGGCAGACTACCTTCCCGAATACGCCGGCAACCTGGACATCATCACGGCTGCGGCCACGAGGACAGCTGACCTGCTGGCCGAGCGTATGGACGCCGCCGTTACCCCTTCAGCCGTAGGAGCATGACCATGACCAGCGCACCCGAACTGAGTGTCCGACTCACTGACACCACCCTGCGCGATGGCTCCCATGCCATGAGCCACAAATTCACCGAAGAACACGTCCGGTCAGTGGTCCGGGCCTTGGACGACGCCAAGGTGGAGGTCATTGAGGTCACCCACGGCGACGGCCTGGGTGGTTCCTCCTTCAACTACGGGTTCTCCCTGACCCCCGAGCTGGACCTGGTGCGGGCAGCGGTGGATGAGGCGAAGAACGCCAGGATCGCAGTGCTCATGCTCCCCGGTTTGGGAACTATCCACGATCTCAACGCAGCCCACCAGGCCGGCGCCCAGGTCGCAAGGATCGCCACCCACTGCACCGAAGCTGACGTCTCCATCCAACACTTCCAGCACGCCCGCCAGCTTGGCATGGAGACGGTCGGATTCCTCATGCTCTCGCACCGCATCACCCCTGCGCAGCTCGCGCAGCAGGCCCGGATCATGGCCGATGCCGGCTGCCAGTGCGTCTACGTGGTGGACTCAGCCGGTGCCCTGATCCTGGACGACGTCACGGAACGGGTTTCCGCCCTGGTGGCGGAGCTCGGAACTGACGCCCAGGTGGGCTTCCACGGCCACCAGAACCTGAGCTTCGGGGTGGCCAATTCGGTGTACGCGGCCCGCGCCGGTGCCAAGCAAATCGACGGGACACTCCTTGCCTTGGGCGCCGGGGCCGGTAACTCCCCCACGGAAGTCCTGGCAGCGGCTTTCGAGCGCCTGAATATACAGACCGGCGTGGACGTTCACGCCGTGATGGCGGCGGCCGAAGATGTGGTCAAACCCTTTGTCACCCGCATGCCGGTCATGGACCGCGCGTCCATCATGCAGGGATACGCGGGCGTCTACTCATCTTTCCTCATCCATGCCGAACGCGCAGCTGAACGCTATGGCGTCCCGGCATGGCAGATTCTCGAGGAAATCGGCAAGGCCGGTTACGTTGGCGGTCAGGAAGACATGATCGTCGATGTCGCGGTGAGCCTGGCGGGAGCGAGCTAAAAGCCCGCTCAACCGTTGACGCCGGGTGGCTGCCTCACAAAGGCCGCCATCCGGCGTCGTTCATCTCTGGCTTCGCGGGCGGGCGTGGTGAACCATGGTTCCTATGGGTACCGTCACCGAATATCTCGAGAGCGTCAGCGAGGGCAACCGCGCCATTCTAGAGCGGATCGTTGGGATCGCCCGTGAGTTGGCCCCCGATGCCGAAGAAGGCGTCAGCTACGGCATGCCCGCACTGATGGTTGATGGCAAGGGCTTTCTGAGTGTGCTCGAAACCAAGAAGCACCTGGCACTGTATCCGTTCAGCGGACAGATCCTGCCGGAAATGTCGGAGGAGTTGGGCGGTTACTCCTGGTCCCCCGGGACGTTGCGGTTCTCGGCGGACAATCCCGTGCCGGACTCGTTGGTGCGCCGGATCCTCGAGACGCGGTTGGCAGCGATCCGGAAGTAGTCAGTGTTTTGCCGACACGTCCTGCGAGATCGCGTTGGCGGTGGCCACGACTTCCTGTCGCACTGACTCGAGGTACTTTTCCGGGTCAGGTTGCGCGGCGACGGCTTGGGCCTGCAGTGAGACGTTGATGGCCGCAACGTTGTCGCCGTTGTTGTGGTTCCACACCGGGGCTGCGATGGACATCAGCCCGATTTCGAGCTCTTGGTCGAGCAGGCACCAGCCTTGCGCACGGACGCGTTCGACGGCGGCCCTCAAGTCGGGCACGCTGGCGACGGTTCGCGGCGTGAGCGGGGTGAGTTCCGCCGTCGTGAGGTAAGCCTCCAGCTTGGCCTGCGGCAATCCGGCGAGCAGGACGCGGCCCATGGACGTGGCGTACGCGGGGAAGCGCGTGCCGACGGTGATCCCGACGTTCATGATCCGGCGCGTGGCCACGCGGGCCACGTAGAAGATGTCCGGGCCGTCCAAGACCGCCGCGGACGTCGACTCCCCCAGCTTCAAGCTGAGCTGCTCCAGGTGCGGCTGGGCCAACTGGGGCAAGGACAACGCCGACAAGTATGAGTACCCGAGCTGCAACACCTTGGCCGTCAGGGCGAAGGTCTTGCCGTCGGTGCGGACGTAGCCCAGCTCAACCAAGGTGTGCAGGAACCTCCGTGCTGTGGCGCGAGTCAGGTCCGTGCGGGCAGCGACTTCGCTAAGTGTCATCACGGGGTTGTTCGCGTCGAATGCCCGGATCACTGCGAGCCCACGGGCCAGCGACTGAACGTACTGGTCGCTGGCCTGCGGGGTAACTGCGGAATCGCTCATGGATACCAATCCTAGGGTGCGTTGCGGGGCCCAAACTTGCGGGGCCTACTCTGCACGCTACGTACACCAAAAAACGCGCAAAGCCGGCCTCGCAACGAGGAGCCCAAACTTGCGGGGCCTACTCTGCCTTTTTCAGGGGCAGCGGCACGAGTTCCTGGATTTCCTCGAAGGTGCAGCCGAAGGTCTCCCGCACGGTGACGCCGTCGGGCCCTGTGAGGAACACTGCTTTGTCCGTGTACACGCGCGTCACGCAGCCGACGCCGGTCAACGGGTAGGTGCACTGCTCCACCAGCTTGGACACGCCCTCACGTGTCAGGAGCGTCATCATCACGAAAACGTCCTTGGCGCCCGTTGCGAGGTCCATGGCTCCACCAACGGCCGGGATCGCGTCCGGGGCGCCGGTGTGCCAGTTGGCGAGGTCGCCGGTGGCGGATACCTGGAAGGCGCCGAGCACGCAGATGTCCAGGTGCCCACCGCGCATGATCGCGAACGAGTCGGCGTGATGGAAGTACGAGGCTCCGGGCAGTTCGGTGACGGGGATCTTGCCGGCGTTGATGAGATCGCCGTCAATCTCCTCGCCTTCAGCGGCCGGGCCCATGCCGAGCATCCCGTTCTCCGTGTGGAGCGTGATGTTCTGTTCCTCGGTGAGGTAGTTGGACACGAGCGTCGGCTGGCCGATGCCCAGGTTCACGAACGAACCCGGGGCGATGTCGCGGGCCACCAACTGGGCGAGCTCATCGCGGCCCAGCGGCTTCTCGGAGGTCTGGATGCTGGTTTCGGTGCTCATGATCAGGCCACCTGTTCTTTTGTTCCGGCAGAATCGACGCGGACCACGCTGTTGACGTAAATACCGGGTGTCACCACGTTCTCCGGGTCCAGGGAACCCGTGGGCACAATCTCCGAAACCTGCACGATGGTGTGCTTGGCAGCGGCGGCCATGATGGGGCCGAAGTTCCGGGCGGTCTTGCGGTAGACGAGGTTGCCCTTGCCGTCGGCTTTGAGTGCCTTGATCAGGGCGACGTCGGCGTGGATCGGCGTTTCGAACACCTGGCCCCGGCCATCGATAATGCGGGTTTCCTTGCCCTCAGCCAACGTGGTGCCGTAACCGGTCGGAGTGAAGAATCCACCAATACCCGCGCCCGCGGCCCGGATGCGCTCGGCCAGGTTGCCCTGCGGGACCAGCTCCAGCTCGATCTCACCGGCGTGGAACTTGGCGTCGAAGTGCCAGGAATCGGACTGCCGCGGGAAGGAGCAGATCATCTTGCGGACCCGGCCTTCCTTGATCAGCAACGCCAGGCCTTGGTCGCCCTGGCCGGCGTTGTTGTTGACCACGGTGAGATCCTTTGCGCCGCAATCCATGAGGGCGTCGATCAGTTCGAACGGCTGCCCGGCGTTGCCGAACCCGCCGATCATCACGGTGGAACCGTCCTTGATGCCGGCGACAGCCTCGCCCACAGTGTCAATGAAATTCAACATGACTCTTTACCCTTCTATGCCGACGCGCCGGCAGTAACGTTTTCGAGCACCACGGCCAGGCCTTGGCCCACGCCGATGCAGATCGCCGCGACACCCCAGCGCTGGCCGGAGGCCTGCAGGGACCGGGCGAGCGTGCCCAGGATGCGGGTACCGGAAGCACCGAGCGGGTGGCCCATGGCGATCGCGCCACCGTGCTGGTTCACGATTCCGGGGTCGATCCCCCACGCATCAACGCACGCCAGCGATTGCGCGGCGAACGCTTCGTTAAGTTCGACGGCGCCCACCTGGTCCCAGCCGATGCCCGCCTTCGCGAGGGCCTTGTTCGCGGCCTCCACCGGGGCGAACCCGAAGAACTGGGGGTCGTTGCCATGCGCACCGCGGCCGGCGATGCGGGCGAGGGGCTCCAAGCCGAGGATCGAGGAAGCAGCTTCCGAACCGATCCACGCCGCCGAAGCACCATCAGACAAAGGCGAGGCGTTCCCCGCGGTGACCGTACCGCCGTCGGACGCCTCAGACTCGGCCCGGAAAACGGTCTTCAAACCAGCCAGCTTCTCAGCGGAAGAACCGGCACGGATGCCCTCGTCCCGGACAAGGTCGGTGCCCGGCACCGCTGTCACCAAAGCATCGTAGAAGCCTTCGTTCCACGCAGCGTCGGCCAGGTTGTGCGAATCCGCAGCAAACTGGTCCTGGCGTTCCCGGGTGATCCCGTATTTCTCGCGCAGCCGTTCCGTAGCCTCGCCCAGGGAGATGGTCCAGTCCTTGTTCATCGCCGGGTTCACCAAACGCCAACCGAGCGTGGTGGAGGCCAAGGTCATGTCACCGGCCGGGTACGGTTTGGACGTCTTGGGCAGCACCCAGGGCGCACGGGACATGGACTCGGCGCCACCCACCAGCATGAGGTCGGCGTCGCCGGCGTTGATCTGGCGCGAAGCGATGATCGCCGCATCCAGGGACGAGCCGCACAGGCGGTTGACCGAGGTGCCGGGAATCGACACGGGCAATCCAGCCAGCAGCGTCGCCATGCGGGCAACGTTGCGGTTTTCCTCGCCGGCACCGTTGGCGTTGCCGAACACCACCTCGTCGATCCGCTCAACATCCAATCCCGGCGCCCGCTTGACGGACTCACGGACCACGTGGGCGGCAAGGTCATCGGGACGGACAGCAGCAAGGCCGGAGCCGAACTTGCCAAAGGGCGTGCGCACGGCGTCGTACACAAAAGCCTGGTTCATGGGTTTCACTTTCTATCTGCCCGACTAGGGAGGAAATCAGTTGGGTTCGTTGGAGGGGGAAGCCGCGTCGATCTCGGCGAATACTTTCTGGGCCGTCTTGAAGGCCGAGTTGGCCGACGGAACACTGCAATAGATAGCGGTCTGCAGCAGGATTTCCTTGATTTCGTCCCTGCCCAGGCCGTTGTTGAGGGCCGCCCTGACGTGCATGGCGAGCTCCTCCCAGTGACCGTGCGCCACCAGTGCCGTGAGGGTGACGGCGGAGCGCATCTGCCGGCTGAGGCCTGGCCGCGTCCAGATGCCACCCCAGGCGATCCTGGTGATCATGTCCTGGTAGTCCTCGGTAAAGGAATCCTTGTTGGCATTGGCCCGGTCGACATGGGCATCGCCCAGTACTTCACGGCGGACCACCATGCCGGCGTCGTAAATGTCCTGCGCAGTTGCGTCGGGCTGCACGGCACCATTGTGTTCAGAAACAGGGCTCACAGTCCGTTCTCCTTCATAAAGTTGCGCATCAGTTCCGCTACTGCGGCGGGCGCCTCTGCGGGCGCGAGGTGACCGACGCCGTCGAGCGCCACGGCCTCGGCGTAGGAACCGCCGGCGCGGATGGCAGCGGCAGTCTCCTCAGCCATCGACGGCGGCGCTACCTCGTCCGCTACGCCGGCGATCACCTGCGTGGGCACGGTGATGCTGCCGAGGTGCTCGCGGACGTCGAAGGCGGCAAGGGCTTCGCAGCAGAATGAGTAACCAAAGCGGTCGGCATCGCGGAGGGCATGCAGGAGGCGGCTGCTGATCTCCGGCTGGCGGTCCATGAACCCCGGGCCGAACCAACGCTCGGCGGAACCTTGGATCATCACAGGCGTGCCCAGCGTGCGAACCGTTTCGGCGCGTTCCAGCCAGCCCTCGGGGGTGCCGAGCTTGGCACCGCTGCACTGGACGGACAGGCTGCGGAGGCGGTCGCCGTGCTTGATGCCGAGCTGCAGGCCAGTGGCCCCGCCCAGCGAAACGCCCGCGTAGTGGAAGTTCGCGCCCGGGAGTACAGAGTCAACAAGGTCGACGACGGCGTCAGCCAGTTCCGCGACATCGAAACCTTCGGTGGTGGTCGGCGAGATGCCGTGTCCGGGGAGGTCCCAGCCGATGACGTCATAGTCGTCACCCAGGAGGGCCGCGGTTTCCGTCCAGAGAATAGTGGAGGTGCCCAGCGACGGGCCCACCACCAGAAGCGGCTTCGCTCCCAGTTCGCGCTGCGGGGAGAGCAGCACGGCCTTGACAGTTGGCTTAGCCACGAGTGGCTCCCTTCGTTGAGGTTCCGGTGAATTGCGGGTACGCGGCCAGGATCCGTCGGCTGATCTCCTGGGCTTCGCCGAGGTAGCTCGCGGGATCCAGCAGTGCTTCGAGTTCGGCGTCCGTGAGTTTGTCCGCGGGGACGGTTTCGCGCAGCAGCTTGGTGTAGATGCGGGACTGTTCCGCAGCGGGCGCCTTCAGGGTTTCGTCGACGACGGCCTGCAGCTTCTGCTTTCCGTCCTCGCCCAGGAGCGGAGCGACGGCGGCCGCCACACCCTCGCTGAGCAGCAGCGGTCCCGAGATCTCCAGGTTCCTGCGCATGGATTCGGGGAAGACCCTGAGGCCCTCCGTGAGCTCGCGAAGATGTCCAGCGGCTCCCAATGCCAGGGCGAGCAGCTGGCGCAATGCCGGCCATTCGCTGTGCCAGGCACCGTCGGGTCGCTCGTCGTTGAAGGTTGCCGCCGCGAGGTGGAGCTGGGATGCGAGTCCGGGCGCCTGCAATGCGGCACTGCGGATCAGCACTGACAGCACCGGATTCTGCTTCTGCGGCATGGCCGAGGAAACACCCCGCCCGGCAGCCAACGGTTCGCCGAGTTCGGCGACTTCCGGGCGGCTCAGGAACAGGAGATCGGCGGCGATCTTGCCACAGGAATCGATCAGGGCAGCGAGCCCATCGCCGAGTGCCGTGACGGCCAGGCGGTTGGTGTGCCAGGGAGCGGGAGCTGGCGCAAGGCCCAGCTGAGCAGCCAATGCATCGGCAAGCGTAAACGCCGTGGCGGCAGTGCCCGCAGTCAGCTTCGTCGCCGAAGCCAACGTTCCACCCGCTCCGCCACACTGCACCGGCAGTTCCAGGGACCCCAACCGGGCTGCCGCAGCGGCCACACCGTGGAACCACTGCGCAGCCTTGAGCCCGAAGGTATACGGAAGCGCATGCTGTGTCAGGCTCCTGCCCACGCACAGCGTCTCCGCATGCTGTTCCGCCAAGGCGGCGAGCGCCGTCGTAGTGCCTTTCACGTCGACCAGCAGCGCAGCAATTGCGCGGCTGGCGAGCAGCATGAGGGCGGAGTCCAGGACGTCCTGGCTGGTCAGCGAGGTGTGGACTGCCCTGCCGGCGATTCCTGCAGAATCCAAGGACTTCACGCGGGCTCGGAGATCCCCGAGAAGGGGGATCACCGGGTTGGCGCCGCCTTGGGCGCGCTCCGCTACCGAAAGAACGTCGTAGGAACCGGCATCGGCGGCTTCGGCCACCACGGCGGCGGATCCGGCGGGGACAAGTCCCGCGTCCTCGAGGACGGCAGCCCAGGAGGCTTCGACGTCGAGAATTGCCGCGATCACGGCACGGTCGCCCGTCAGCGCCACCACAGCGGGCGACGCCGAGACGGGGCTAAGGAGGCCGAAGTCGCCGTCGGTCATGCCTGGTTTTCCGTAGTGATGTCGAGCGAACCGTCCTGCTGGAAGTCCAGGAACACGGTCTCGTCGCCGCCCTGCAGGCGGATGTCCCAGGTGAGGCCGCCATCGGCATCACGGCGTGCAATCAACGTCTTGCGGCGCTCCGGATCCAAGGAGCTCAGCAGGGGATCGTTGGCCAGTGCTTCCTCATTTTCCGGCAGGTACACGCGGGTGAAGAGGCGGTTCATGAGGCCGCGGGCGAAGACGGCTACCGAGATGAACGCCGCAGCGCCGGGAGCCGTGGGCCCTGGGTTGACCGTGGTGAAGGTGTACACGCCGGAGTTGCCAACGGCGCCGCGGCCCCAACCGGTGAAGGTGTAGCCGTCGCGGACCAGGGAGCCGGTGCGCTGGACGATGTTGCCCTCGGAGTCCGGCTGCCAGATCTCGAGGATGGCGTCCGGAATGGTGTTTCCGGCGCCGTCATACACGGTGCCCTGGAGGCGGATGCTTCCGGGGCTGCCCGGTGCCAGGAGTTCGTTGTCCTTGTCATAGGGAAGGGCGTAGCCGTAGAAGGGGCCTACGGTCTGGCCCGGTGTGGGTGCCAGCTTGCTCATGCGCTTACTCCTCGTCCCCGGCGTCGCCGTATGCTTCGTTTTCGGTCCAGGTCCGCTTGGAACCGGTCAGGATGATGTCCCACTTGTAGCCGAGGGCCCATTCGGGGCTGGTGAGCTCGTGGTCGTACTGCGCCACCAGGCGGTCGCGGGCGTCCTGGTCCACGATCGACTGGTAGATGGGGTCCAGCGGGAAGAGCTGGTCGCCCGGGAAGTACATCTGGGTGACGATGCGCTGCGTGAACTCCGAGCCGAACATGGAGAAGTGGATGTGCGCCGGGCGCCAAGCGTTGAGGTGGTTCTTCCACGGGTACGCGCCGGGCTTGATGGTGGTGAAGCTGTACGAGCCGTCCTCGCCCGTGATGCAACGGCCGACGCCGGTGAAGTTCGGGTCCAGCGGTGCAGGGTGCTGATCGCGTTTGTGGATGTAGCGGCCGGATGCGTTGGCCTGCCAGATCTCCACGAGCTGACCGGCCACCGGGCGGCCGTCGCCATCGAGGACACGGCCGGCGACGATGATCCGCTCGCCCTGCGGTTCCCCGTTGTGCTGGATGGTCAAGTCCGATTCCAGCGCGTGCACGTCCTGGTGTCCGAAGGCCGGTGAGTAGAGCTCGATGGTCTCCGGGTCCGCGTGGTGCAGGCTCTTGGTGGGGTGGCGCAGGATGCTGCTGCGGTACGGCGCGTAGTCCAGGCGCGGCATGGTCTCGGGACTTTTGCCGTTCTTCAGGGCCTCGGCGTAGCGATCCCCGATGCCCTTGATCTCAGCACTGAGATCCGCCTGGGTTTCCACTTTCTTGGAATCATGCGCGGCGTGAGGCTCAGCGGCTGGCACGAGTTCCTCGGATTCAAGCGCCTGTGCTGTCTGTTCTTGCGGCACGGCCGGCTCCTTTCGGTTGATGGGTTCTCTTTGTTTGCGGGGCGGCGGCGGGGTTACACCCGGTGGAGCGAGTCGTATTGGACGGCGTGGCGCACCGGGGCGTTGGGCGCCCCATAACCGTCATAGCTGCCCCGACGTTCCACCATTTCGAAGAACACACTGCCCACGGTGGCGGTGTAGAAGTGGAGGAATTCGCCGTTGGCGTCCCGGTCATACAGGAGGTTGAGCTCCTTGAGGGTGCCCAGGAACCCGGGTTCAAGATCGAACCGGGCGTCCAGGTCCTCGTAATAGTTGGCCGGAATCTGCAGGAACTCAAGGCCACGGTCGCGGGCTGACCTGGCCGTGGCCACGAGGTCGTCCACGGCGAAGGCGATGTGTTCCTGATACGTTTTGCGAGCTGTTTCCTGGGCTTGCTGGGCGGGCGCAAGGTTGAGGACCAGCCTGACCGCGCCGTTGCTTGTCTCCATGACCTGCGAGCGAACCAGTCCGCTGGGGCTGGGAACCTCCGCGAACGGCTGCGGTTCCAAGGCCAAAGCGCTGGTGTAGAAGAGGACGGCTTCATCGAAGTGCTGCCACGGCTGGGCGAGGTTGACGTGGTCGATGACCGCGTTCCGTTGCGCTGCGGAGTGTTCCAGGCCCTCGCCGAACTCGTGCGTCCATGCCGCGGTGCCGTCCGGGCTGCCCTGGCAGAGGAAGATCTCGGTGGAGTCCGGGGCTGAGATGCCTTGGAAGACTTCCTCGTCTGCCTGGACTTTGCGGGCCACCACGGGCGCCTTGAGTTGCTGGGCGCGAGCGGAGGCAATCACGGGAGAGTCGACGTCGAACCCCAAAGCGGCGATAGCCGGTTCCGAGTGCGAGGCCGCTTGTTCGTTGATGATCACGCGGGCCTGGCCCATGGTCCACAGCTGGACATCCTTGGTGCGGTGGCGGCCCTCGAAGCCGAACCCGAGCTGGCCCAGGAGCTTCTCGAGCTGCGCGGTGTCGTCAGCCTTGACTTCGGCGAAGTTGAAGCCGGCGGGTTCGTTCACCTTGGGCAGCGTGGCCAGTTCCATGGGATAACGACGGCGGGACGCGCTTCCGTTGCCGGCTGCGGTTTCACGGGAGGTGCTTGCGAGCCATTTGGCGCTCTGCTCCTCCAGCCAGATCAGGGAGCGCATGGCGTCAACGGCGGTGCGTTCGGTGTCGGACTGCCGGAAAACGTCATTGAAGACTTCCAGGGACACCGGGCCCGTATACCCCGCGCGGACCACGTGGCCCATGAACTTGGCGAGCTCGAACTGGCCTTCGCCCGGGAACACGCGGTAGTGACGGCTCCAGGACAGCACATCCATGGAGAGCTTGGGGGCGTCTGCAACCTGGACGAAGAAGATCTTCTCCGCGTTGATGTCCTCAATGGGCGCAGTGTCCCAGTCGCGGGACAGGATGTGGAAGGAGTCCAGGCACGTGCCCAGGTTGGGGTGGTCCACCATTTCCACCAGGCGGTACGCGTGCTCGTAGTCGTTGACGTACTTGCCCCAGGCCAGCGCTTCGTAGGCGACCTTGACGCCGTGATCCCCGGCCAGCCCGGCGAGTTCGGCCAGCTGGGAAGCGCGGAGTTCGTCGTCGTCGATTGTTGCCGTGGCTACGTTGGAGCACACCAGGATGGTGTCCATGCCCAGGCGGGACATGAGCTTGAACTTGGCCTCCGCCCGGCGAAGGTTGGCCTTCAGCAGGTCCGGAGTGACGCCGTCGAAATCCCGGAACGGCTGGTAAAGATCAAGGCCCAAGCCAAGATCTGCAGCCATGCTCCGGACTTCCTCCGGACTGTGCGGGGACGTGACGAGGTCTTGCTCGAAGATCTCGATGCCGTCGAAACCCGCAATCGCGCAGGCCTGCATCTTCTCCTTCAGCGTGCCGGACAGGCAGACCGTGGCGATTCCGGTGCGCATCAGTGGCCCGCCTTCGTCAGCTCGGGGGCCAGCGCGGCCGCGGCGTCTTCCACGGCGATCAGTTCCAGGAAGTGCGACCGCATCCGTTCGCGGTTGGCTTCCCGCCCGGTGATGAGCTGGAAGGCATCCGCCGCCTGGCCGACTGCCATGCGACCGCCGTCCAGGACATCGCAGCCCTTGGCGCGTGCTTCGCGGACCAGTTGCGTTTCGATGGGGCGGTAGACGATGTCGGCCACCCAGTGGCGCGGTTCCAGCAGTTCGATGTCCAAGGGAAGACCCGGGTGGGCCGCCATGCCGATGGGAGTGCAGTGCACCAGGCCGTCGGCGAGGGGCATGACCTGGCTCAGCTCGCTGGTGCTCCGCGGCGTGACAGTGGCTTCCGGAAAGAGCCCGCCGAGTTCGGAGGCACGTTCTGCGGCGCGGGCGGGATCCATGTCCACGAGGTCCAGCGTGCCGACGCCGGCCTTGAGGAGCGCATAGGCAACGGCGGAGCCGGCACCGCCTGCACCGAGCTGGACCACGCGGTCCAGCTTCGCGTCCGGCAGTCCGGTGGCGAGCGCAGCGCCGAAGCCGGAGAAGTCCGTGTTGTGGCCGATCAGCCGACCGTCCTGGATGAGGACCGTATTGACGGCACCCAGGCGACGGGCGTCGTCGGAAATTTCATCAAGGTGCCCAAGCAACAGCTGCTTGCACGGGTGGGTGATGTTCAGGCCGTTGAAGCCCATGCGCTGTGCTGCGGTCAGGAGATCACCGACGGCGGTGGCCGGCAACGCGAGTTCCAACAGGTCGATGGGGCGGTACAGCAAGCGAAGGCCCTGCACATCGGCTTCACGTTCGTGCATGGGCGGCGTGAGCGAGGGCATGACGCCTTCGCCTATGAGGCCCACCAGAACGGACTCGGCTCGGTTGCTCATCCTAAAGCTCCTTTGACTTCAGCACCGCGGGCTTCTTGCGCTTTTCTGGGGCGCCGCCTGACCGGGTGTTATTTAGACTACTACAAGTGTTCATATTCCGCACGCATGTTCTTATCGCGAACATTTGCTGGGAGCGCACCCAATCAAGTCGCAGCTCAAGGCGTTATGAGGCCCTAAAACGGCTTTAACTGCGACTCAGTTGGGTCAGCGCTGGGGCAGGCGGGCCGCGAGTTCCGCCGCAGCCTCCTGCAGAGTGGGAACGTGGGCGATGAGTTCCTCCAGGGTCAGGCGGAAGACGGGCACAGCGACGGCCACGGAGGCGAAGGCGTGGCCCTGGGAGTTCAGAACCGGCACAGCAACAGCACGCATGCCAATCTCGTTCTCCTCATCCATCACCGCGTAGCCCTGCCGGCGTACCTGCTCGATCTCCGCCCGGAACGCGTCGCGGTCAGTGATGGAATGTTCCGTGAGTGGATCCAGGGGCAGCTCCTCCAGGAGGCGCTTCCGCTCGATCTCTTCTTCGAACGCCACAATGGCCTTGCCTACCGACGTCGTATGCAGTGCACCCAGATGGCCGGGATCGCTGGTGACGCGGAAGGTCTTGGGGCCATCCACCTTATTGACCGTCAGATGATGGTTGCCGTCGCGGACGGACAGGATGGTGGCCTCATGCGTGCGCTCGGTAACGCGCTGCAGGACCGGCAAGGCAGTGGCGGCGAAACCGTGATGATTGGAAACCCTCTGACCGAGCTGGAACACGCGCAATCCCAGGTGGTAGCGGCGGCCATCAGGCTCGTAATCCACAAAGCCGTCGCGCGTCAGCGAGCCCAGCAGGCGATAGGTGGTGCTGAACGGCAGGCTGGCGCTCCTGGCCAGGTCAGCCGCGCTTGCACCCCGCGGTTCATTGCCCAGAAGTACCAAAAGGCTTAGGGCTTTGCCGACCATGTCGGTCTTTGTGTCCTCTTTCACACTCATAGCTCGATGCTCTCACATAGTGAGAGCTATTTCTAGATGGTGGTGACATCTCTTGACAAGTGACCCCACTCACAGCCAGTATTGCTGTATTGCACAAGTAGCTCTCACCATGTGGTTACTTTCGGGATGATCCGGCCGCACCTCGTTCTGGTCTTCCCTTTGAAGCTAGATCCGCGACATCGTCGTCACAGAAGGAACCTCCCATGAGCCAAACAATGCCGTCAGCGACGCCAGGCACTGAAACAACCACCGGAACACCCAAGAAAGCCGCGCTTGCCAGCTTCCTGGGCAGCGCCGTCGAGTACTACGACTTCTTCATCTTCGGTTCTGCCGCGGCCCTGATCTTCCCCCACGTATTCTTCCCCTCGGCCGACGCCAACGCGGCCATCATGTCCTTCGCAACCTTCGGCTTCGCCTATGTTGCCCGGCCCGTCGGCGCCGTGATTCTGGGTCACTTCGGCGACCGTATTGGCCGGCAGAAGGTCCTGATGTTCACGCTGGTCCTGATGGGCGCAGCCACGTTCGTCATCGGCTGCCTCCCGGACTTCAAGACCATTGGCTGGTGGGCGCCCGTCCTGCTGGTCCTTGCCCGTCTTTGCCAAGGTCTTTCCGCGGCCGGCGAGCAAGCCGGCGCTTCCTCCATGACCCTTGAACACGCCCCGGACAACCGCCGCTCCTTCTTCACCTCCTGGACCCTTACCGGCACCCAGGGTGGCCAAATCCTGGCGGCACTGGTGTTCATCCCTGTGGTGGCACTGCCGGATGAGATCAAGTACGGCATCGGCTGGCGCATTCCGTTCTGGCTCAGCGCAGTGGTTGTCCTGGTGGCCTTCTTCATCCGCCGCACCCTCCACGAGCCGCCGGCCTTCGCGGAAGCCAAGAAGAACAATGAGATCTCCAAGCTCCCCGTTGCCGATCTCCTGCGGCTGCACTGGCGCGATGTTCTCCGCGTGGTCTGCTGCGCCTTCATCGCCGCAGTCAGCACTGTCTTTGGAACCCTGGCCATCAAGTACGCCCAGGATGTTGCCGGCGTCAACAGCACCATCACGCTCTGGCTGGTGGTCGCAGCAAACGTTGTTGCCCTGGGAACCCAGCCCCTGTTCGGCATGCTCGCGGACAAGATCGGCCGGAAGCCCGTCTTCATCTACGGAGCCTTCGCCAGCGCCATCATGACTCCGGTGTTCCTGCTGACCCTCGAGTCGGGCATGGTGCCGCTCATGTTCCTCGTCTCCGTGGTGTTCTTCTCCTTCGGATACGCCGCAGCAAACGCAGTATGGCCGTCCTTCTACGGTGAAATGTTCAGCACCAAGGTCCGCTTCTCCGGTCTGGCCATCGGCACGCAGCTCGGCTTCCTCATGGCAGGCTTCGCCCCGGCCATCGTCACCGCGCTGGGCGGAACCAAGCCCGGCGGATGGGTTCAGATCTCCATCTTCACCGCAGTCATCTGTGTGATCGCAGCCGTCTCAGCGATGACGGCCCGCGAGTCCGCAAAGACACCCACAGCAGAGCTCGGCCTTCACAAGCAAGCCCAGCACGCCTAAGCCTGACGCTCCAGCCCGCTTTGTCTGGTCTGGAGCACGGAAAGCCCGGGATGTCACCTGACATTCCGGGCTTTTCGCTGTGCCTGAGACGCGACAGGCCGAGACAACTGGGACGGAGCGCGCCGCGCCACCTGAGAGGAGCGTCTAACTGTCCTGCGCGTTGAACCTGTACATGAAGGCGGCCATGGCATCACGATTGACGGGCGTCAGGGGCCGGAAAGTGCGGTCATCCCAGCCGGTGCTGATCTCCGTGGACGCCAACCACGCGATCTCCTTGTAGAACTGGGCGTTGGCCGGGACATCCACGAACGGGGAAGCGGCTGGCGGAACGAAGTCCGTGACCTTGGAGAAGCGGTACAGGAACGCGGCCATGGCATCCCGGTTGACAGGCTGCAAAGGCCGGAACGTCTGGTCCGGCCAGCCACCCGAGATCTTGGTTGACGCCAGCCACGCGATCTCCTTGTAGAACTGGCTGGTGGTCGGAACGTCCACGAACGGCGACGAAGCCGGGGGCGAGAAGGCGGGTTGCCCTGCCAGTCGATAAAGGAACGCCGCCATGGCATCACGGTTCACAGGAAGGAAGGGGCGGTACGTAGCGTCAGGCCAACCCTTGGAGATACCAGTGGATGCCATCCAGCTGATCTGGTGGTCGAACGGCTGCCCCTCAACGATGTCCGCGAACCGCGTGGGCGACCAGTAGGTAAGGTCGGCACTTGTCTGCGCGCCGCTGGTCACGGCAATCTCCTTCGCTTCCGGCTCTTCAGCCACATTTCCGGAGAAGGTGGTGCCGGCCAACCGGACGTTGGTGGTGTTGCCCCGGAGACGGTACGAACCCGTAGTCAGCCCGGTGATCTCGTAGCGTCCTTGGGCATCCGTGACAGCCTTTCGGGTGCTTAGCGAACTATCGCGCGTGTAAGCCTCTACTACCGAGAACGGCAAAGGATGGGCTTGCTGGTCGCGGAGCGTCCCTGTAATGGTTCCACCATTGGTGGCAGTGAAGTCGAATCGTGTCTTTTCCTCATTTCCGGCGAGTGTGATGACCTGCGCGGCGTCAGCACCCTCATGCTCAAGGACTCCGCTGTAGAACTGCCCCTCGAAAGCCCTCCGCCCCGTGAAGATGTCCAAACCGAGCTTGTATTGTCCCGGCGCCAGGCCACTGACCGTGTAGCTTGTTCCGGTCTGGCCTACGATGATCTCCTTCACGACGTTTCCGTCCAGGTCCCACACGGAAATCTGGTGGCTTATGGTTCCAGCCGAAGGCCAAGGCCCGTCCACATACCCGCTGATGCTGGCTCCTGCGTCAGCGGTCATCGTGGCGTTCCAGACGTCCTGTTCCCCTGTGATGGAGACAGTTTCTGCTTCAGCGAAAGACGCGCCACCGCCATACCAAGCGGGCAGGACACCCCCGGTGACTCGAATTTTGTAGTCTCCGCTGGGGAGGCCCCGGAGATCATAGTTGCCGGTGGAGTCTGGGTATTCGGATGCTGCGACACCGCCCGAGGCGTCGATGGCCTCCACTTTCACCGTATTCGTGTCGACGTGGAAGGGCATGTCGACCCTGCCTTGGATCCGGCCGCCACCCATACGCAGGTCAATTCCGGTGACAGACTGCCCCTCATTGACCAGCACGGGAACAAAGGTGTCGAAGTTTGAGCCGCCGTAGATTTCCTCGGGAAACCACGCGGCCTGGCTGGAATGGAAATAGATCTTGTATTCCCCCGCCGGCACGCCAGGAATTGTGTACGTACCATCGAGGTTCACCGTTCCCATCGGAACGGTGGAGGACGGGTTATAGAGATTGATGGCCCAAACGGCCACCTCGCCCAGGTCCACTCCCGAACGGACGGAAATGGTTCCGCTGATCGAACCGCCCGTCGTGCTGCTGAGCGTATCCACACGAACGGCACCGGGGCCCGAGCCAATGGCGTGCGCCGGAACCATTCCCAACACCAACGAAGCAAGCAGTGTTGCCATCATCGCCAGGACAGCCACACGCCAACGCCGGATCCTCAAAAAAGACACGGATTCCCCCAAGATCAAGAGTGGATCGCCGTCCTCATCGCAGCGAATACGGCAATGCTAACGTTCGCCTCCGACAGAAATGGAATCCGTGTCTCAGCTACGACAGATAGCTACCGCGGGTTCAGCGCCACCGGTTTGAACGCGCCCCGGCCCGTCCCGGAGTACATCAACAACGTCCCGTCCCCTGCGACGCCCACCAGGGACGGATCGCCTGTACCGGTAAACGCGTTGCCGATGGCCGCGAAGGTGGTGAACATGTTCCAGCCCGAGCCCAAGTACTGCCGGGCGAGGAAACCTCCGCTGCCGTTGCCCGGGTAGAGCCAAAGTGCGCCGTCAGTCCCCCGAGCCAGCACGTCTTCGCTGCCATCGCCGTTGAAGTCGCTGCCCTGCATCACCGCGTTGAAGATGTTCCAGCCGGTACCGATCTGTCGCCACGGCTGGAATCCGCCCGCACCGTTGCCCGGGTACAACCACATGCTGCCGTCAGCGGCCCTCGCCAAAATATCGGCGCGGCCATCACCCGAAAAATCGCCGGGTGCCAGCAGTTCCGTGAACCCTTGCCATCCCGTCCCGATCTGCTTGCGGGCCAGGAATTGTCCCTTCCCGTCGGTTGGATAAAGCCACAGCGTCCCATCGGAGGCCCTCGCCACGAGATCCGGGTGCTTATCGCCGTCGAAATCCCCGGCACTGAGTACCGCCGTGAAGACGTTCCAGCCCGTCCCGAGCTGCACGCGCGGCAGGAAGCCACCCGACCCGTTGCCTGGGTAGAGCCACAGGACGCCGTTGGTGCCACGCGCCAGGACGTCAGCGACAGCATCGCCGTCGAAATCCCCCGCCTCCCACACTTGGCTGAAGTGGTTCCAGCCGGTTCCAATTGCCAGGCGGTCCGCGAAGCCGGCACCGTCACCCGGGTACAGGATCATGGACGCGCCCGCGAGGACGTCAGCACGCTGATCGCCCGTCAGGTCCTGCCCTCCGACGATGTCACCGGCGCTGTTCCAACCACTTCCGACGGCGGCACGCGGCAGGAAGCCGCCCCCACCATCGCCGGGGTAGACATAAAGCGTGCCGTCAGCAGCGCGGGCAAGGAGCCCGCCGGACCCGCCACCGAAGGAACCGGCAGGGGCGAGGCTGTTGAACGAATCCCAGCCCTGGCCGGCCAGCACCCTGGCAAGGAAACCACCCGAGCCGTTGCCCGGGTAGAGCCACAGGCGACCGTCCGTATCGGAGGCGATCACGTCCGCGCGACCATCGCCGTTGAAGTCACCCGGAGCTACTAACTGGGTGAAGCCCTGCCATCCGATGCCAACCTGGCTTCTGGGCAGGAATCCGCCCTTCCCGTTGCCCGGGTAGAGCCACAGGGCACCGTCGCTGCTGCGTGCCAGAATGTCCGCAAAGCCATCCCCAGTGAAATCGGAAGTGCCCAGCACTGCGTTGAAAATATCCCAGCCGGAGCCGATCCGCACCGAATCCTCCAGGCGGTTCCCGGGCAGGCCCGCGAAAAGGAGCAAGGAGCCGTCGGCTTCGCGGGAAATGACATCGGCGAGTTTGTCGCCGTCGAAATCACCTGCTGAGAACCGCATTCGCGTCTTGAGCTTGGGATCGGCGTTGATGGTGACCGTCGCCGAGGTCGACGTGACGGAATTGATGGTCACCTTGGTACCCGTGTAGGTGGTGAACGTGCTGCCGGCCTGCCACGCGTGGTTCTTTGCGTAGTAGGGCTCAGTGAACGGAACGGTCGACGGCATGAGGATCAGTGACGAGGCAATGGTGGCCCCGCCGCGCTGGACGATTTTGACGCCCTTGTTACCGCTCTGCGTCGATGCCGAGAGGTAGTTGTCGTAGCCCACCGGTTGCCGAAGTTCCAGGTAATAGACCTCGCGGCTGATGGGATCCGTGAACTTGATGGCCCGCTGCGCCTCAGTGCCGCCCCATGGTTTGAGGGTGTAGCTCTTGACCCCCGTGGCAACGCCCACGTCTCGGATTTCGTCGCCGCGGCCCAGCCCGGCGAAGTCCCACAGCGTGGAACTCACCACGGGCGAGGCGTACTGCGCTGCACCCATGATGTCCGTGGTGTCGCCGTACTCGCGGATGTAGCAGGAAGAGTCGGTGAAACGCCCGTTGCTGTCCACCCCAATGTCGGAAGCACCGCTGCGGCACTGCAGCGCATCGGCGTGCATCAAGCCGATCACGTGACCGAATTCGTGGCTCATCACATTGTTGGAGAAGTTGCTGATCTGCGGCATCAGGACGCGACCACTGTAGCTGCCGCTGCTGTAGCCGGCGCCCAGCGCATTCCCGGACAGCGTGGCCGTGGGAACGAAGATCACCAACGCCGTGTAAGGGCTCGCGGACCACTTCAGCTCACTGGTGATGGTGGACATGATGGTGCTGTAACTGTCCGTGGACTTCGCCTTGGACTGGTGCCCGGCCACCTTGCTGGCAACGGACATGGACAGCTTGTTGGCCGTCATCGCTTTCCAGTAGCTGCTGGTCGCAGCCACGGCCTGCTCGGCACCCGCCATCGAAACCGGGTTGGTGTTGTCCGCCAGCTTGGCCGTCACCAGGCGGACGCGGATATCTCCGCCCGGGCCGGCGGCCAGCGCCCCGTCGCGGAGGAGGGAGTCGACGTCGGCCTGTCCCTTGGGTGCGTTGTCGACGGGAGGCGTCTCGAACGTATGCTCCGAGTGCGGTGTTCCTTCCACGAACTGGACGTTCGGATTGTCCGGCCCCGGCAAGGGAACGGCCGTGGCCGGCGCCTGGACGAAAAACAGGCCCGCGGCAAACACCACCAGGCCTGTAGACAACGCGATCGATCGCCGCAAAACACCCATTGAATCTCCCCGGGGATGGAGCCTGTTGGTTCCTGTGAGTCTCAGGAACCGAGATCAGGCTACAGCCGCGGCCGCAGTGCACCCGGAAGGCGGGGCGGGGCCACCGGAAATGCAAGCAACCCGGAATGCTAACCGGACCCTAACCGCCCCGAAATACCGTGGCAACATTGGCCCGCCACACTGGAATAGCCGGCAAGTGCAGGCACAAGCTCCAGCCCAGGAGGCCACAATGTTGAAGGAAGTCACAACACACACAACACGTATACGCGCGATCAGCCAGCTCCACCGTGGAGACGAGATCGAAGCCCGCCTGTCCGTGGGACCCGCCTACGATGACGTGGTCATCCGCCGCGGACAGGTCCAGGAAACCGCGCCGGGAATCGGCGTCGTCTGGATCATGGATCACGCCTCAGGTATGAGGAAGGCCATCAATACCGACGAATGCAGTGTTTGGCGCGTCGCCTGAACCGGCTTGACCCCAAACCCCGCTCAGCCACCGGCCACGGACTGGACAATCAGGACCTCCTGGCCGGCCGCGACCTCCGTATCAAGACCCTTCAGACGCCGGACCTCATCACCGTTCACGTAAATATTCACGAAACGGCGGAGCGCCCCGGTTTCATCACGCAAACGCCTGGCCAGCACCGGATAATCTCCGGTCACAGAATCCAGCAACTGTCCCACGGTCACAGCCCCGTCGGCGGACGCAGTCAGATAGGACTGTCCGCCGACGAGCGGCTGCAGGACACCAGGCAACAGGACCGTAAAGTCAGCCACAACGGACCTAACCAGGTACCGGGGCGCTGGATTGATCGTCCGGAGTGGGGTCAATCGACCGGGCCGCTTCCTCCACAATCACTGCGGCTTCGGCAATCACAGTGGCTTCCGCCGCAGCCAGCGGGGCTTCCACGCCTGCGGCGTTGCCAACCACGACAGCGGCCCGCACGCACAGTACGTCCGGTAGGTGCGAGGCCACTTCAGTAAAGGTCCCGTCCTCGTCGGCGCTGGCGTACACGGCACCGCCGCGGGTTCCGAAATACACGCCAACGGGTTCGGCTGTGTCCACGGACGCCGCATCGCGCAGGACGGCGTTGTATTCGTGGTCCGGAAGTCCCGTGTGCAGTTCAGTCCACGAGTTTCCTGCGTCGTTGGTTCGGTGCACGCTGAGCTTGCTGTCAGGAGGGATGCGTTCGCCATCGGCCTTCAACGGAATGACCCAAGCCGTGCCCTCGCGGCGGGGATGCGTCAGCATGACGAAGCCAAAGTCCGCCGGCAGCCCCTCCGCGATGGAATCCCAATTCTCACCGTTATCGTCCGTGCGGTACACGCCGTGATGGTTCTGCGCATACAAGCGGCCCTCGACGGCGGCATCCGCTGCGATCTTGTGAACGCACTGGCCGAACTCCGGATTGGGATCGGGCATGAAGTAGGCCGAGATTCCCTTGTTGCGGGGCTCCCAGGACGTCCCGCCGTCGAGCGATCTGTAAACGCCGCCAGTGCTCATGGCGATGTGGACCTTTTCGCCGGACGGATCAACCACGATCGAGTGCGCAGCCGCGCCACCATAGCCGGCGCCCCATTCGCTGCGATGCGGGTGGTCCCACAGCCCGCGGTTGAGCTCAAAGTGCTCGCCGCCGTCGGTGGATTTCCACACGGAAATCGGTTCGCAACCAGCCCAGACGACGCCGGGGCGGGAGTCGGCGTCGGGGTGGATCTGCCAGATCCGTTCCAAGGCGGCGTCGGTGCCGTCCGGGAATTTGATGGCGCCTTGCTCAGGCTCGGTCCAGGTGGCACCAAGGTCGTCGGAGTGGGCCACGGTGGGACCCCAATGCTCTGATCGCACACCCACCATGATCCTGGTTTTGCCGCCCCGCGTGTCTATCCCGATGCTGGGTATCTCGCTCATCAGGAAGTGCGGGCCGGAGAGGGACCATTCCTTGCGGTCCGGGCTGGTAGCCAGCCACAGGCCTTTCTTGGTCCCGATCGCTAAGACATAGCTCTCTGCGGTATCTGCGGTTGCCATGAGTCCCATCGAACCATCAGGGCGGGTGGGTGGCAAG
>NZ_JAJOHP010000024.1:0-70234 GCF_021109375.1 Arthrobacter sp. AK01 | reverse complement strand
CCAACCAACCGGCCGGGGCGGGCGGCATATCCCACCGGCCACTGCCGTTCCACCATCAGTTAACTCGTCAAGAAGGCCTTAGCCGGCGTTGTTGCTTTGCGTCGGCTCGTCGGCGCGGATCTTGCCGCGGTGCTTCTTGTCCTTCTTCGGGTCCTCGTCGTCAGGAACCACTACGGTGCCGCCGGCATTGACCAGGACGGTGACGAAGCTCGGCTCGCTGGTACCTGCGAAGGTCAGGCGGCCGATGTAGGAGCCGGGCTCCAGGTTCTTCCAGTTCAGCGAAATCTGGCCCGTCTTGCCGTTGGCGAGGCGGATCGGATTCGGCGTCACCGTGGCGTTGCCCTGGTTGGCTCCCAGGACTGCGGCATCAACAGTGGCCTTGGTGGCCTGGTTGTTGGGGCTCGCGTAGAGGTTGGCGAAGACGTAGTAGTCGCCGGCCTCCGGGTCGGGGACGGACAGGGTTTCGCTGGCAGAAGCCGTAGCCGCCGGCAACTGCTGACCGGAGGGAGTGAGCACCAGCATGTCGAAGTCCGCGGCCTCGTTGGAGGAAATGACCGAGAACTTGGCAAGGGCACTTCCCTGGCCAACCGTCACCTTCTTCACGTAGTTCGAAGCATTGGTCTCACCCGCGAACGGGCCGGGAACAAGCTCGACTGCCGAGGAATCAGCTTTGGACAGGCCATCAACAGTGACGCCCACCGGCAGGTTGGTACCGGAGGTGATGTTGATGGTGGCCGAGCCGTTGCGGCCCGTTCCGGTAAACGCCAGGGCCTTGTCCGCGATGACGGACTGCGGCCTGACAGCGATCGGCGAGGTGACGGTCTTGTTGGCACCCTGCCAGCTCAGCGAACCCATGGCGAACTTGCCGAGGGCTGCGTTGTTGTTTTCGAACTGGACCTTGAACGTCTTCTTCTCACCAGCTGCCCCGAAGTTCAGGACGGACGGAGTGACCTTGACGTTGACGCCCGGGACGTTGACCGAGGCACGGTAGAGGCCCGGGGTCAGCGCCGTCACCGTACGGGTGACCTCGATCTTGCCTGCGAGGTTACCGAGGGCGAAGGAAGGAACGTTCATGTCGCGCGGTGCCGTGGTGCCGAGGCCTTCCATGCCCAGGTCCATGCCTGTGCCTTGGATGAACTTGAGGTAGTCCTCGGTGGTGGCATCGTAGACGAGGCCGGGCGAGAGGACCTTGGCCGGATCAACCTGTCCGGCACCTGTTGCGAAGACGTCCTTGTTGATGGCGCCGTTGGCCAGCTTGACCGGACCGGCGGTGGTCATCATGGCGGACTTCACGGTGGCCGGGGACCACTTCGGGTTCTTGCCCAGGATCAGCGCGCCGAAACCGGCAACGTGCGGGGAGGCCATGGACGTTCCGGACAGGAAGCCGAAGTTGTCTCCACCGGTACCGATCGGAGAAACACCGGCGAGGATGGCGACGCCGGGGGCGGACACGTCAGGCTTCAACAGGTCCGAGTCCGTGGCAAGCAGCGGTCCGCGCGAGGAGAACCCGGCGATCTGCGGCTGCGCCTCGGCAGGCAGGCCCGTGGTGTCCCGGTTCAGCAGGGACACGGTGATGGCCGGGTTGGCCGTGACTTTGTCCTTGATGGCCTGGGTAGCAGGCGGGTTCACGTGGACCGTGGGGATCACATGCTTGTCGGTGTCCAGCGACGAATCCGTCAGGTTCACCAGGATCATGCCCACGCCGCCGCCACGCAGCACCTCGGCGCTCTTGGCGGTACGGTCAACCACGCCGCGGTCGCAGACAACAACCTTGCCGGCTACCTTGGCCGGGTCCAGGGACCCCGGGGCACAGAGTGCCGCGTTGCCTTCACCGCTTGCAGCGTTGGTGGACAGCACGACGCCGGCCCCGTTCACCTCGCGGTTCATGATGCTCGCTCCGCGGAATTTGCTGCCATCGGAGAATTCAACGGTGCCCTGGAGCTCCTGCGAGAAGGAGGTTGCGGCAACGGTGGTCAGCCAGGGTGCTCCGTGGTTTACGGTGCTGGCGGTCGGTCCGGAGTTGCCGGCCGAGGTGGCCACGAAGATACCAGCGGAGGCCGCGGACAGGAACGCCAGCGAAACGGGATCCGTGGTGGACGTGGTGGAACCGGAGATGGAGTAGTTCAGGACGTCCACGCCATCCAGGATGGCCTGCTCGATCGCGTCCACGGAAGCGGAGCCGTAGCAGCCACCCGTGGCGGGGTCGGTGTCTTCCCAGCAGACCTTGTAGACGGACAGTTTTGCGGCGGGTGCGATGCCGCTGGTAGTTCCGAAGCTGCGGCCGTCCACCACTGCGTCCACGTTGGCGTTGCCCGCAGCGGTGGACGCGGTGTGGGTGCCGTGGCTGTCCACGTCGACGGGAGAGATGACCTCTTCCGGAGCACGATTCTCCGGGGGAACGGTCTCAAGGAAGGCGTCCGCGAAGTAGTGGGTGCTGAGGACCTTGGAGTTGCAGGCGCTGCCGTCATAATCCGAGCCGGTGTCGGTGCCGGCCTGGCATTCTCCGACGAAGGTATCGCCGTCTGCCTTGAGCATGGCGATCTTGCCGTCGGCCGTGCGGTAGGGAACGCCGACCTGCGGGTTGCCTACCAGCGGGCCAACGGGCTCACCTGCGAAGAACGGGTTGGAGGGGGTGTAGCCGGTGTCGATCACGCCAACAACGGTGCCCTTGCCGGCATTGTCCTGTCCGCCGTACTGGGTGGCCCATGTACCGGTGGGACCGCTGAGCTTCAGGAAGTCGGTGGTTGAGTAGTCCGGGGCGTACTGCGTGTCCGGTGCGACCATGAGGACCTTGGGGTCCTTGGCCAGGTTAATGGCCTGGTCTGCCGTCAGGTTGGCGCTGAAACCATTGACGGCGGTGGTGAAGTCACGCTCGATGGTGACGTTTTCCTGCGTTGCAACTTCCTGCTGCTGCGTTTGCAGGTGCTGCTGGTATTCCTTCACCTCGGCACTGTCGGCGTCGAGTTTCGTGCCTTCGTCCGGTTTGGTGGGCGCAAGGCCCGCCGTGCCGCCGTCGTAGGTTGCTGCAGGCTTCTCGGCAAGGACCACCATGTAACGGCCGTCCTTATACGCGCTGGGGTCAAGGTTCTTCTTGGCCACGCCTGCAACATTCCCGGGCGTCTCCGGAGCGGGAGCGGCCTGGGCCGGCATCGCCATCGAAGAGAGAAGCAACGGCAAGCCCACGGCCAGTGCCGCAGCCTTTCGAAGCCCCCCGCTTCTGACGAAGCTCTTTCCTTGTGATTTCACGAGTCGTTGCACCTTTCACTGAGGGAGGCCCGGGCTCCATCGCCAAGGCCTGTCAACTGGAGTTGGTTGGTTTTTTGACAGTTCCTGTCAAAGAAGCGCAACCAGCCGAGTCACAGAGTACCTAGTGAGAGCCAAATATGACATAGAGCACATTTGGAGAAATTTGTCTTGTCACAGCACCGGCGATTTGTCATGGAACAACCAGCAACGGACCGCAGGAAGATCCTGCGGTCCGTTGCTGTTGTCGAACGGCAAAGATCAGCCCTTGGGCGTCACCTGCAGCCGGTCAAACGAGACCTGGACGCCGTCCTTGTCCAGGACCACCACGTCGTCCCGCCCGTTCTTGACGTCCGGGGGAAGGATGAATTCCACGGTGTTGTCCGTGGTGGGGAAGATCCACCCCAGACGATAGCTGGCCTTGTTCAGGTACACGTAGTACCAGTCCCCGTATTCCAGGCCTTTCAGCACCACCTTCTGGCCCGTGCGGTACTTGTCCGCGGTTCCCAGGTCGGTGGGCGGCGTGCCCAGGTTCTGGTGGGTCACGGTGGGCTCAGCCTCCGGTTGCAGCGGCTGCACCGCCAGCACCAGCGAATCACCTTCGGCTGCAGTGGCAACTTCACGGGAACCGTTGCGCGCCTTTGCCTCAAAGGAAACGGCACCGAGCGTTCCGGCAGCGATATCTGCTGCCGTCAGCACATGCTCGCTCGTAGCGGTCACCGTGGACCCGGCGGCGAGCGCAGCCGCCGAGATGCCGGCGTCGGGTGCTTCCAAACCGGTCACGGCGACATTGCCCGCGTTGCCCACCGTGTAGGTGTACGTGACGGGATCACCGGCACTGGCGAACCGGTCGCCGTCGGCGTCTTCCCACGCGGCCGAGACGGTGGCCTCAAGCTTGGGTTCACGAACCTTGAGGTCCACTTCGCCGCCATCCACCGTGATGGTCTTGGTGCTTTGGCCTGCCGAACTGACTTCCCAAGTGGTCTTCGCAGTGAAGAATCCCTGTTCGGCTTCCTCAGCAGTCACGGTGTGCCGTGGGGTGGCGCATTGGTAACTCTGCCCGGCCGGCAGCACACCGTAGCGGCAGTTGCCCGGCCCTTCCGGAAGGAACGGGCTGAAGTTACCGGCGGTCGGGACCACCTTCTCAACCAGCGGACTGGTGTTCTTCACTGCGAACGTATACGGAACCACGTCACCTGCAGCGTACGGCTGGGTTGCGAGGTCACGCCCGACGTCGGCACGCGCCCCGCTGATGTCTGCCGTCAGCAGTCCGTCGCGCAGGGCGACCGCAGAGCCGGCGAACGGAACAGTCTTGGTGAGGGACGGCGTCGAACTTGCGGTGATGCTGAAGCTGGCTTCAGGCACAAAGTAGCCCCGCTCAACGTCGGCAGCGGTGATGATGTGCTTGGCGGTGGCGCAGTTGTAGCTGGCACCCGCGGCCAGGTTGTTGAAGCGGCAGTTAGGGGCCGACGGCGGCAGGAAGCCGGAGTCGAAAGTCCCGGAAACCGGCACTGAGTTGGCCGTGACGTTGGCCGTGCTCTTGACGTTGAGCGAGTAGCTGAGGACCTCTCCCACCTGGTACGGGCTGGCGACGACATCGCGTGTCGGCGCCGTTCCCGTGATGGTCAGGCCTACCTGCGGGGCCACCGGCACCGTCGCCGTGAACGTGAATTGCGAAACCCGGCCATCCGCCGTCGTAAATGCGGCGTTCAGGTTCTGCGGTCCGCTGGCGTTCGCGGGCGCCGTCAGTGCGACGTTGACGGTTGCCGAGGCTCCGGGGGCGACGGCGGGCACCGGCACCGTGGTGGCCGACCAGCCAGTGGGCGTGTAGACAGTGGCTGTTGCGCCGGACAACGTGACGGCTTCCTGGTTGGTGACGGTCACGGGCACCTGCTGGGTAGCCCCCGGCGCGGTGGTGACAGCCGGGACCGAGAGCGGGGCGCAGGCGTAGTTCAGCCAGGCGTCATCGAACGCCGCGAACGGCATGTTGTCCGTGTAATTGCCCTCGTAGAGCACGCCGAACTTGCCGTCCCCGAGGCGGCTCACCGTGGAGTAGGCGGAAAAGCCGGACCGGATGGTGCGGACGCCGGGCCAGGTTGCACCGTCGTCGCAAGAGACGCGGGCGGAGACGTTTTCGCGGCCGGTCTTGGAGTTGGCGTTGGTGAAGATGAGCTTCCTGGCATCGGTGGAGCCCTGCGCCGCGTTGGGGAACATGCGGGCAATGGCGCCGTTGTTGGCAGGATCCGGGAGTTCGGTGTCCTGCGTGACGGGACCATAGGTGGCGCCGCCGTCCGTGGAGATGGCCACCTTGCGGTAGCCCTGGTTGGCGTTGTCCCGTGAATTCAGGAGCACGCGGCCGTCGGAGAGTTCCACGGTCTTGTTCTCGTCCATGCGGTCACCGACGTTGGCGCCCTTGTGCCAGGTGGCGCCGTGGTCATCGGAGTAGACGCTGTAGGCCTGGATCTTGTTGGTGCCGTCCGCCTGGCGGATGTCCCCTGCGTACTGCTGGATCAGGCGGCCCTTGTACTGGCCGTACTTGAGTTGGATGCCCTCGCCGGAGGACGCGAAGTTGGACCGGACATCGCCTGCTGCGGGGCTGGTCTTGCTGGTTCCGGGCTTGGTCACATTGGTGATGAGCCGCGGCTGGCTCCAGGTGACCCCACCATCGGAGGACTCGATGACTGCCGAGGAAATCACGGTCCGGTCAGCGTCGTTGTTGCCGAACTGGCTGCCACCGAAGCCCTGGTCCTTGGAGTACACGAAGAACGCGAAGACCTTCCCCGCCTCAGAGTCGTAGATGTAGGAGGGGTCGCTGTAGCCGTACTTGGGACCGCTGGCATCGCCCACATGGCCGGCCGCGATGACCGTGACCGGCCCCCAGGTCTGGCCGCCGTCGGTGCTGCGGCGCTGCACGATCGAGTTCGGATTGGGAGCGTCCGCGGCTGAATCCGGACGCCCATCCCAGGCCGCGAGCACCACGTTGTTGCCCAGGTACGTCAAGGCGGGGATCCGGTAGAAGAAGTTGGCGCCTGTACGGTCGGCACCGATGTTGGCCTCAGTGAAGGTGCCGGGAGCTGCAGTGGGGTTGCTTGGTGGGATCGGTGCGGCGATGGCCGGGAGGCCGAGGCCTGCCAGGAGGCCCAGGCTCAGTGCGCCGGCGGCTGCGATACGGGCGAGCGATGGTGCAGGGGGTGTGGATTTCAAATCCAGTGTCCTTTCGAATCATCACGATGGGCGTTCGTGTTACGTGCTACGTCGAACGTCCTACAACCATAGGGTGTTGGGCGTCACATTGCTAGGGATGAACTTGGGGGAAGCCCTTCGACGCGGCAAAGCTGTAGCCTCGAAAGCGAAACCGCCAACGTCTTTCGAACCCTGGAGTCGCCGTGAAAATCCTTGTCCCCGACACCATCGACCTTGACCTCGCCCACCTCACCGCGGCAGGGGATAACGCGGTGGTTTACGCAGTAGACAAACTCATTCCCAGCGAGCACCGCGACGCGGAGGTCCTGGTGGTGTGGCGCAACACCACGGAGAACCTGACCGACGCCGCCCGCTCGATGCCCACTCTCAAGCTGGTGCAAACGCTCGCGGCAGGACCGGACCCCGTGCTGGCAGCAGGCTTCGCAGACAGCGTGGCCATCACCTCAGGCCGCTCACTCCATGACGGCCCCGTCGCCGAACACGCCCTGGCGCTCGTACTGGCAGCAACCCGCAGGCTGGACGTTCTGCTGGAATCCCAAAAGGCAGCCACGTGGAACAAGCCCTACAACGAGGCACAGTCCAACCCGGCAACCGAACAGCTCTACACGCTCGACGGCGCCAACGTCACCATTTGGGGCTTCGGCTCCATCGCAGGGCGGCTCGCTCCCCTGCTGGCCGCCCTGGGTGCGAAAGTCACCGGCGTGGCCAACTCCAAGGGTGAGCGCTATGGATTCCCTGTGGTTTCAACAGGCGAGCTACCCGGGGTTCTGGGCACCACCGACGTCCTGATTTCCATCCTGCCCGCCACGGACGAGACCACCGACGCCCTCAACGAAGACATCCTCCGAGCCCTCCCCCAGACCGCCATATTCGTCAACGTGGGCCGCGGTGCCACGGTTGACGAAGACGCCCTCCTTGCGGCACTGCAGGAGGGCCGCCTGCGCGCCGCGGCCCTCGATGTCACCAAGGTTGAGCCGCTGCCCGCCGATTCGAAGCTGTGGGCTGCCCCGAACCTCATCATCACGCCCCACGTGGCAGGCAACCGCCCCAAGGGTTCGGCCCACCTGGTCACGGAGAACATCTCAGCATTGAAGGACGGCAAGCCACTGACCAACCAGGTGGCCGGCTAGGAAGAAGTAGCACGCACCCACAAAGAAGCGGGCCTGTCCTCCAAGGAGGGCAGACCCGCTTCTTCGTGGAATATCAGGCGTGCTCGTACGTCAGGCAGTCGGCGGCTTCGCGGCCCGGACCAACCTTGACGTCGTGTGCCTCGCACATGAGGTTGTTGTTGTGGACGCACTCCGAGCGCTGGCAGGCTCCTACGTGGGCGAGGACCTTGGGGAGGCCACCCATGGCATTCGTGTCGATGAACGTGGCGCACGATGCGTGATCCGTGGTTCCGCCAATGGTGATTCCGAAGGCCGTGCAGCCATTGTGGTTGAACCCGCACGTGCCAACGCTGCAGGCGGATACTTCGGCAACGTGTTCGGTCATTGTTCCTCCTGGTGTGGATCCTGAATAGTACTGGGGTTGAACCCCGCGTGTACTCTCCAAACTACGCCGGAACCACGCTATTTAACCCCTTCGAATAGCGCATTTGTCTGTGCCCTAATCCGCGCCATTCCGCCGCAAAACGGCGGTTTGAACGTTAGGTATTACTTACTTGGCCTGCGCAGGGCGTCGCTGATCCTGGCTCGCGTTTCCGCATCCAGCGGAGCGGTCACCCGGTTCTCGCGGGCAGCCCTGTCCGCCATGATTTTCTGGATGACCATACGGCCCAAACCAGCAAAAACTGCCGCGGCCACAACGCCCAGCACCATCGATTTCGGTTTCTCAGCCATGCCGCAATCCTAGTGACGCCCACCACGCGCGGCCAGTGCCGCCGTCGGCCGTTTTCCAGTACCTGCATCGGGCCGCCATCTGGTCCAATTTGCCCCGCCTCGGCGGGGTGCCCTCGCGCATTCCGGCTGAATAGGGTATGCGCGCCGCGCCCGGTAGAATGGGTGTGCAAGCTCGCGGAGCGCCCCCCATGCCGTTCAAACATTGCAGTTCACCACCGTGTCCAACCCTGTGTTCGAAACGCTGTTTGAATGCGGCTGAACGGCGTGAGACGGCACCTCCGCGGCAGCCTTATTTAAGGTTCACCCAACTCACGCACAGGAGTTACCGGATGCCCCGGATCGTCGTTGACGTCATGCCCAAGCCCGAGATTCTGGACCCCCAGGGGAAGGCCATCGTGGGTGCTCTGCCCCGCCTCGGCTTCAACAGCTTCAGCGCAGTCCGCCAAGGCAAGCGCTTCGAATTGACGGTCGACGGCGAGGTGACCGACGCTATCCTGGCCCAGGCCCGTGAAGCTGCCGAGACCCTCCTGTCCAACCCGGTGATCGAGGATGTTGTCAACGTCGAGGTCGTCGAGGCCTGATATGACGTCGATCCCCCTGATTGGCGAGGCTGTAGCCGTCGCCGCGGAACCCCGCTTGGCAGGCGCCAAGATCGGCGTTGTGACCTTCCCCGGAACCCTTGATGACCGCGACGCCGCCCGTGCAGTGCGGCTTGCAGGCGCTACGGCGGTGCCGCTCTGGCACGCCGACAGCGAACTCGGCGATGTTGACGCAGTCATCATCCCCGGCGGTTTCTCCTACGGTGACTACCTCCGCGCAGGCGCCATTTCCCGGTTCGCTCCGTTGATGTCCAAGATCATCGACGCTGCCAACTCCGACGCCAAGCTCCCGGTTCTGGGTATTTGCAACGGCTTCCAGATCCTGACCGAGTCGCACCTGCTGCCCGGGTCCATGATCAAGAACGACCACCTGAAGTTCATCTGCCGCGACCAGACGCTGCGCGTGGAGAACGCCAACACCGCCTGGACCGTGGACTACACGGACGGCCAGGAAATCATTGTGCCGTTGAAGAACCAGGACGGCCAGTACATCGCCGACGAGAAGACCCTGGATGCCCTCGAGGCTGAGGGCCGCGTGGTATTCCGCTACGTGGGCTTCAACCCGAACGGCTCCCGCCGCGACATCGCCGGCATCTCCAACGCCGCGGGCAACGTGGTGGGCCTCATGCCGCACCCCGAGCACGCTGTGGAGACCGGCTTCGGTCCCGAATCGCTTGATGGAACCGGCGGCCGCGACACCGACGGCCTGGGCTTCTTCACCTCCGTACTGACCAAGATTGTGGGAGGCGACAAGTGACCACGGAAACCACCAAGAAGTTCAACATCGACACCGTTGAGCACGCTGCCAAGACCCCGGACACGGAACTCCCGTGGGCCGAACTGGGCCTGAAGCAGAAGGAATTCGACGAGATCGTCAAGGTCCTTGGCCGCCGCCCCACCGGCGCCGAGCTGGCCATGTACTCCGTCATGTGGAGCGAACACTGCTCCTACAAGTCCTCCAAGAACCACCTTCGCCAGTTCGGCGAGAAGGTCACCGAGGAAATGAAGAAGGACATGCTGGTGGGCATCGGCGAGAACGCCGGCGTCACCAACCTGGGCGACGGCTGGGCCGTGACCTTCAAGATCGAGTCCCACAACTCGCCGTCGTTCGTTGAGCCGTACCAGGGTGCCGCTACCGGCATCGGCGGCATCGTCCGCGACATCATCTCCATGGGTGCCCGCCCGGTGGCCGTGATGGACCCGTTGCGCTTCGGTGCGATCGACCACCCGGACACGGCCCGCGTCATGCACGGTGCCGTTGCCGGCATCGGCGGCTACGGCAACTGCCTTGGCCTGCCGAACATCGGCGGCGAAATGGTCTTCGACTCCGTCTACCAGGGCAACCCGCTGGTGAACGCACTGGCCGTGGGCGTCATGCGCCACGAGGACATCCGCCTGGCCAACGCCTCCGGCAAGGGCAACAAGGTTGTCCTGTTCGGTGCCCGCACGGGTGGCGACGGCATCGGCGGCGCTTCGGTGCTGGCCTCGGAGTCCTTCGATGACACCAAGCCCTCCAAGCGTCCGGCCGTCCAGGTGGGTGACCCCTTCGCTGAGAAGGTCCTCATCGAGTGCTGCCTGGAGCTCTTCAAGGGCTCCTTGGTTGAAGGCATCCAGGACCTCGGCGCTGCAGGTATTTCCTGTGCCACGTCCGAGCTCGCTTCCAATGGCGACGGCGGCATGCAGGTGGAACTGACCTCCGTCCTGCTGCGCGACCCCACGCTGACTCCGGGCGAAATCCTCATGTCCGAGTCGCAGGAACGCATGATGGCCGTCGTGACCCCGGAGAACATCGCTGCGTTCGAAGCCGTGATGGACAAGTGGGCCGTGGAGTACTCCTGGCTGGGTGAGGTTACCGACACCGGTCGCCTCATCATCACCTGGGAAGGCGACGTAATCGTCGACGTCGATCCCCGCACCGTAGCGCACGACGGCCCGGTCTACGACCGTCCGTTCGCCCGCCCGGAGTGGCAGGACTCGGTGCAGGCGAACACCTTCACCGGTTCCGTCGAGGACGCCGGCCGTCCTTCGGCTCCCTCGGAGCTCGCCGCAGCCGTCACCGAGCTCGTGGCATCGCCGAACATGTGCAGCAAGGCCTGGATCACCAACCAGTACGACCGCTACGTGGGCGGCAACACTGCCATGGCCTTCCCGGACGACTCCGGTGTGGTCCGCGTTGACGAGGAAACCGGCCTGGGCGTTGCCCTGGCCACCGACGCCAACGGCCGCTACACCTACCTCGAGCCGTACCAGGGTGCACAGCTTGCCTTGGCCGAGGCCTACCGCAACGTCGCCACGTCCGGCGCTGTTCCGATGGCCGTCAGCGACTGCCTGAACTTCGGTTCCCCCGAGGACCCGGACGTCATGTGGCAGCTCGCCGAAGCCATCCGTGGCCTCTCCGACGCCTGCATGGAACTGGGCATCCCGGTAACCGGCGGCAACGTCTCGCTGTACAACCAGACCGGCACCACGCCCATCCACCCCTCCCCTGTGGTGGCTGTCCTGGGCAAGCTCGACGACGTCGCCCGCCGCACGCCGTCGGGCTGGCGCGAGGACGGCCAGGCCATCTACCTGCTGGGCACCACCGCAGCAGAGTTGGACGGTTCGGAATGGTCAAACCTCCGCGGACACCTCGGTGGCCTGCCGCCGAAGGTTGACCTCGCAGCAGAGCGCGCGTTGGGCGAGATCCTGATCAACGCTTCCCGCGACGGCATGGTTGACGCAGCACACGACCTCTCCGAGGGTGGCCTCGCGGCTGCCTTGGTGGAGTCCTCGCTGCGCTACGGCGTCGGCGCCCGCATCGCCCTTGAGGAACTCATGGAGCGCGACGGCGTGGACCTGTTCACCGCGCTCTTCTCCGAGTCACAGGCACGTGCGATCGTGTCCGTTCCCCGCTCCGAGGAAGTCCGGTTCAAGGACATGTGCACCGCCCGCGGCTTCGCCCACCTCCGGATCGGCGTTGTTGACGCCGCCGGCGGAAAGCTGGAGATCAACGGCGTGGACGAGCTCTCCCTGGATGCTCTCCGCGAAGCACACGAAGCCACCCTGCCGAAGTACTTCGGCTGATCCTCCCCGCATAAAGCAACGCGGGGTCACTTACAGCCCATAAATCCCTTCGGGATGGGCCTTAAGTGACCCCGCGTTGCTTCTTTAAGCCGGCCAAACAGTCTGCCGCGCCAGCTGCGCCGTGAATTCACCCTCCGGCAAAGGCCTGCCGAAGTAATACCCCTGGCCGCTGGCGCAACCGATGCTCCGCAGCGCCTCTGCCTCGTCGGCGGTCTCGATGCCTTCCCAAACGCCCTCAAGCCCGCACGATCGGATGACCTCCTGGATGGCGGCAAGGAACTTGAGCTGGGAAGGGTCTTTACCGAGGTCCTTCACGAACTGCCGGTCCACTTTTACCCGGTCCACGGGGAGTTTCCTCAGGTAGCCCATGGACGAGTAGCCGGCACCGAAGTCGTCGATCTCCATTCCCACGCCAAGCCTGTGCAGGCTTGCCAGGGTGTATCGGTCCAGTTCGTTGTTCTGGATGATGGCGCTCTCGGTCAACTCCAGGACCAGGGATTCCGGGGTCAGGCTTTCCTCCGCCAGGGCCTCGCTGACGTCGTCCACGAATTCCAGGCTTTGAAGGTCTGCGGCTGAAACATTGATGCGCATGGAAAAGTCATGGTGTGCGGTGGCCGGGTTGTCCCGCCAATGCCGGAGTTGACCCACGGCGGTACGCAGGACCCACCTGCCCAGCTCCGCGATGAGCCCCGTCGCTTCGGCAACAGGGATGAACTGGTCCGGCATGATGAGGCCATGTACGGGGTGGTTCCAGCGGACCAAGGCCTCGCAACCCTCTAACCTTCCACTCGCCAGTTCCACGATCGGTTGATAGAAGAGAACCAGCTGATCCGAGCGGATCGCTTCGCGAAGTTCTCCCACAATCTGCCGCTGGAGCTGACGGGCGTGCAGGGTGGCAGGGTCGAACACCTTGAGCTTGCTACGTCCCTCGCTCTTGGACTCGTCGACCGCAAAATCGGCTTCCTGGAGGAGGTCCTCGAGGGTGTGGTGCGGCTCTGCGATCCGCAGGCCCATGCTGGCACCGCAGCGGACACTGTTGTTCCCGAGATCGATGGCGGGTTCCAGCGCGGCCAGGATCCGGTTGCCGACGGCGGTGGCCCGGGTTTGGGGCGTGGCGGGCAACAGCACGGCGAATTCGTCGCCACCCAGGCGGGTAACGACGTCGTTCTCCCGGACAGCCGACTGTATGCGCATCGCAACGGTGACCAGAACCTGGTCACCCGCGGCATGGCCGGCAGAGTTCTTCAGTGCTTTGAAACTGTCCAGGTTCAGCAGGAGTAGCGCAGGCGGAGCGGCGCCCCGGGCAGCGGAATCGCGGGCCGCGGTGAACGCGTCCACCAAGGCCAAACGGTTGCCGAGCCCGGTGAGCGCATCGGTGAGCGCCTCCCGCCGCTGCTCATAACGTGCTTGGTGGAGCTCTTGCATCAGGGCCTGGACGTGCCGTTCCAGTTTTTCGATGCGGGCATCGTCAGTTGAGACCAGCCTTCGAGGCTTGGTGCTGGTCACGATTCTTCCAGGCGCCGCAGCGTGGTGTCGGCGACAGCCTGCGGTTTGTCCACGGGATTGCGGCGTTCGTCCAGGAAGAGCCGGTAGGAGGCAATGTCCAGCCTGCCGTCAGGCTCCACCCGCTTGCCGGCGCGGTACACGTGGGTGATCCAGGATCCGCCGAGGATGGCCTCGATCCAGGCGTCGCATTCGGCCAGCGGAAGGTGGACGCGGGTGCCGGTATTCCTGCGGTGTCCCGCGATGGATACTGTGATGCAGCTTCCCAGGAGGCCTTTGTCGGCCGTGAACCAGGCGAGGCCTTCGACGTCGGCCACTATGGTCAGGTTGGCATTTCCATCCTCCACCGACTGAACAGGCCCCATCCTGACCGAGCGGCGGTCCGCATTCAGCGAGGTGGGTGTTCCCGCCATGTAGGGAGCACTGGTGATGTTTTGCCGGAAGGCGGATAGCTCCTGGGTGTGCTGGACCTGGATCCTGGTGGTGAGTTCGTTGAAGGTCATGATCGTGCCTCATCCGCGATAATTGCCGCCTCGAGGCGGTCAGCTCCTACAATCCGGTTTCTTCCTTGTGCTTTGGCGCTGTAGAGGGCTGCGTCCGCTACCTCGATCATGAATGTCAGATCGGCGCCGGCAGGGATGCTGGAGGTGACTCCGTAGCTGATGGTGGGGAAGGAGACGCCTTCAGGCGCCGGTGTGGCTGCCATGCGGCGACTGATTTCCGCTGCGATGCTTTCGGCACGATCCTGGGTGGCCCCGGGCAGGAACAGAATGAACTCTTCGCCGCCGTAGCGTCCGATGAGGTCCGTGGACCTGACCGAAGCGCCGCAGGCTTCGGCGAAGGCCTGCAGGGCCACGTCCCCGGCACCATGGCCGTATTCGTCGTTGACAGCTTTGAAGTGGTCCAGATCGGCCAGGACTACAGCCGCGCCGGATCCGGTGGAGTGCAGTCGGTTCAGTTCAGTACCGGCCAAGTCCAGGAAGGTGCCGCGGTTGAGGAGGCCGGTGAGGTGATCCCGGGCTGCGCGTTCCTTGAGGCCCCTGATGAGCTGATCGCTGGTGAGCGCTGTCATGCTGAAAGACACGGTGACCAGAAGAACCATGGATATCAGCGCGGAGGGTCCGGGGCCAAAGTAGGTGGTGAAGGCGTGGCTCGCCGGTCCCTCCAATGCATAAACCATCCAACGGCCCATGTAATAGATGGCCAACAGGCCCGCGGCAATGGACAGCGCTTTGTGGACTTGGGAGTGCGAGGACTTGATGAACCACAGATCGTAGGCGGCCAACGAAATGCCCACGGTCATCATGGCCAGATACACGAACCCTCCGGACCACACATTGGTTGCGGGGCTCTCCAGGATGGAAGCGATAGCTGTTACGGCTGGTCCAACGGCCAACTGCCACGGCGGCGCTTTCTGGTCCCGCAGGGTCTTCGCCCCCGCCCAAACGCTGAATGCACCCGCCACCACCAGGACGTTGCCCAAGGGGTTGGCCCACTGTTGGTGAGGGGTGCCGTTCAGAAGGAAAGCAGCATTGCCCACCATGAACTCCAGCAAGGCCAGGCTCCACCAGCCTGCATACGGCGAGCGCGTGCGGTGGAATGAGGTACAGAACAGCACCAGGAGAGTCACTGTAACCACGCCCAGGGCAACTCTTACCGAAAACGCATCGAGCACCATGTCCAACCCCCTCAGCTGGTCATCCATCGGCTTTGAGTTCAGTGTCTCGGGGCTTACTCAATCCCGATGCGGCATTTGCTCAAGATTTGCTCAAGATCAGCTGTACTCCACCAAGGTGCGCTCCCTAGGCAGTCCAGTGGCCGTCGTCGTGGTACTCCGCTTCCAGCCCGTGCGGCGTCTTTTCCCACTTGTGCGGGCTCGTGAGCATCTGCCATGCCGCCCGCCACGCAGCCACTGAGTGCAGCACCCAATAGAACGGGTTGAGCAGGGCGAAGATCGCGATCCGCCATCCGTGGCGGCGGAGCGTGGCAACCCCGGAGACAACAATCATCATGGCGTTTCCGAACAGCATGGAGACCACGCCTCCCACCAGGAGCCATTCGGGCAGGACCAGGCCGACGATGTCGTACCCGATGTACGTCACTACGGTGAACCCCACAACCAGCGGGTAGGCCAGGAAAGCCAGGGGTGTTCCCAGGATCAGGCCGAGGAATCCGACGGCGCCGGCAATCCCGGTGCTCTTGATGTAGCGCAGGGTGTTCCTCGTATTGACTGCCGAGGTCACCATGTAGCCCTTGATCCAGCGCGTGCGTTGCTTGATCCACGCCGGCACCTGCGAGCAAGCTTCCTCCCACGTGGTGGAATTGATGACGCCCACGCGGTATCCGTCCACTGCAGCCCGGAGGCCCAGGTCGGCGTCTTCCGTGACGTTCCACGGATCCCACGCGCCGACTTCCTTCAGCAGGGCGGTGACAAAGTGGTTGGACGTGCCGCCCAGCGGCAGCGGGATTCCGGAGTTGTCCAGGCCAGGGAGCATCGAGTCGAACCAGTGGGTGTACTCGATGGTGAACATCCGGGTGAGGACGTTTTGGTCTGCATTGAAATAGTTGAGCGCGGCTTGGACGCAGATGAGTGGCTTGCGCTTGGGGTTAAGGTGTTTCCGCTCGAATTCGTCCTGCTTGAACGCGGCTATGGATGCGCGGAGCTGGCCGGGCTCCGGGCGGTCCTCGGCGTCGTAAATGACCACATACTCGCCGCGGGCGAACGTGAGCCCGTAATTGCAGGCCCTGGGTTTGGTCTGCGGATCGCCCTTGGGCACGATGAGGATGCGGACATACTCCGGCGGCCGTGAGGCTTTCGCTGCGGCGATGGTCTCGGCGTCGTCCTCTTCCAGGAGGACCAGGACATCCAACTTGGACCGCGGATAGTCCAACTGGCCCAGGTTGGTCAGCAGCTTATCGATGATGTTGGCTTCCCGGAACACGGGCACCAGGATGGTGTAGACGGGCAACTCCCCATCGGGAACCCGTTCCTCCGCCAAGGGAGGCAACCCGCGGCCGGCCCTCTCCTTATCTCTGGCCTTGGCCACCGCGGCGTCATGCAAACGGTCGAAAGGGCTGCGAAGGCTGGCAAGTGTCTTGAAGCCGATGCTCACCAGGAACACGATGTTCGCAGCGGCCAACAACACGATGATCGCAGTCAGCGGCGAGAGCACGAAGGCGGCCACCATTCCCAGGACCAGGACCACCGGAAGGTAGCGCTGCCATTGTGTCAGGGCGGTGCGGGCGGACTCTCCCGGCCGTTCTTCGGCAAGGCGCTCGGCGGACTCGTAGAGGAGGTGGCGGCGGAAGGACCGCTGGATGGACTGGTTGATGTCCCAGTCAGTGGTGGTCCGGAAGACGACGTCCTTGGCCCCGAACGTCAGGGCCGCCTCGTGCGCAATGGCCGCCGACGGAGCCACCGCCGTGGCAACTGTCAGGAGGTCTCCCTCCATCCGCCATGGCAGCCAACGTGGTTCACCCAGTCCGCTGTAGCCGAGCATCTCCATGAGCCGGTCGTCGGCCGGTTCGGCAACCAGGTCCACCAGTGGCGCCTCCCAATGCTGAGCCAGGACTTCATAAATCCGACGCCGGTCCAGGCCGGCTTCCAGGATGAGGTGCCGGCCCAGCAATCCACCTTCGCTCACTGCCCGGTCAAGTGCCCGCTGCAACTGTTCCGGTGTTACCAATCCGGCGGCGAGCAGTGCCTGTCCGATCGATTGCCGGTTGAGCGTGGCGTCCGCAAGGTGCGAAGAGGAAGTCATCGGTCGGAGGACCTTTCATAGATCCGGTGGGTGGGGGTGGAAAAGGCAACGGAATAGCGGACGTTGAAGGACGGGTTCTTGCCGATCGCCTGGTACACCAGGTCCGTGGGCCCGGAGTCCCGCGCACCTGTACCTGCTTCAACGTTGACGAAGACCCACTGTGCGTACTTCGCGGGGTCCTCCAGCGCCGGCCCGAAGTAATCCCCGGAAGCTCGGTTGTAGATCTCCTTGAGCGGAATACCCATCACTGGAAGCACCGCATTGCCCCGGGCACTCTCGTCCATCAGGATTCCGCCGGACTCGTAGTGCTCGTTGAGCCAGCGCGCCGCGGCCGTGGAATTCGTGGTGGATTCAGCGGACATCCGCCCTTCCGCCAGCACGGCAAGCCGCCCAGTTGGGTCCTCGCTCCACCACACGTTCTGCACCACGAGTCCTGCCAGCAAGGCGCCGGTCAGCCAAAGCCTGAGCCGTGCGGGCCGAGTGATTTCCTCGACGAACACGGCCACCAGGATGGCCACCAGCGGCAAGGCCGTCAGCGCAAAGCGGTTGTTCCACCACGTGGATGGCAGCGAGTGATCGTTGTTGATGGCGGTCTGGCCCAGGAACAGGCTCAGCAGCGCAAAAGCATAAGCGCTGCCGGTCACCGCCACCAGCAAAGTGCTGTTGGCGAAGCCGCGCCTGAAGACCAGTACGACGGCGCCGCACGCCGCCAAGGCGAGGACAACGACGCCGACCGTCTCCAGCAGCGACCAGTGGAAAGTAGTCAGCGTCAGCCCCAGGTTGCCCTTGGTTGGCAACAGTCCGCCGTCGGTAATGTTCTTTTGCTGCGCGTAAGCGGAGTATTGCCCAAACATGAACTCCAGCGGGTTGCCGTAGATGGCCCAGTTATAGGAGATCCACCAAAGCACTGCCGCGGCCGGGATCATCACGTAGCCGCCGGCCATAACGAAGGCTTCCCGCCACCCGCCGGTGCGGCGTTTGGCCACGATCAGTACAAAGAGCGTTCCGGTCATCACCAAGGCCCACCCCTCGTAACGGGAAAGCACTGCGGCGGCCGATGGGATCCCGGCGAAGACTGCCAGCTCGCCGGCACTCATCCGGCGCCGGCTGGTTGCCCAATGCGCCAGGCCGGCCATGCCTCCCACGATGCACATGATGAGCACGGGCTCGGTCAACGCCGTGGTGTAGACGTAGAGGACCGCCGGGTTGGCCAGGACCACCAGGGTAGCGGCCAGCCGCCCCGCCCTTCCCAACCCGAGGCGGGCGGCGATCAAGTACAACCCGGTGGCGGTGGCGGACAACGCCAGGATACCCAGGATTCCTGCAGCCCAGCCCGTGCTGAACAACCACATGTTCAGCACGAACGGTGCCAGCAGCAGGTGTGGCATGGGCAGCCAAACGGTGCCCAACTGTTCAAAGCCGGGCGCCTTGCTGTCGAAGATACGCCGGGCGATGGTCAGGTGGCTTTGGGCGTCGGAGTAGTCCAAGTTGGTGCCATGGCCGATCGTGTAAAGGCATGCGATGTAGCCCACCAGCAGCGAAACCACCGCGACGATCCTGGTGCCCGGGACCTTGCGGCCAACCACCGGGGCACCGAGCCGCACCCAGCCCTTCCGGGCCAGCAATACCAGGGCCCGCAGCGCCGGCTGCCGGTGGACAGCCCGGCGCCGGGTGGCGACGCTAGTTGCCATGTGCCTGTTCGGCCTGCTCTGCCGGTTCGGCCTGCTCTGCCTGTTCGGCCCGTTCCGTTGCCGCCTGTTCAGCGTCCACGTATGTCTGTGCTTCCTTGGCACGACGCCTCATGAGCACGGTCCGGAGTGCGAAGGCCAGTCCGAGCACCAGGACAGCTCCGCCGATCCACCAGGCATAGGGACGGTAGTCGTCGGTAACAGCCTTCTGCGGAACCAGTACGTTGCTTTCCAGCAGGACCGGGGTTCCCGAGGGTTGGGTCACCAGGAGATTGCGGGACAGGGAAGCCCACCCGCCTTCAACGCCACCCACATGGGAGACCAGGGATGCCTGCAACGTGGACGCCGCAGCTGCGTCGCCCTCCGGCGCCCACGCACCGAGCAGCAACAGGTCGCGGCCGCCCTGCTCGAACGCTTCCAGCACGCCGAACGGCGCCGTAGTGCCCACGCCATATTCGACGTCGGACGGAGAGATGGTGCGGAACTCCGCCAACCGCAGGGGCGCCGAGAGCTTGTTGGCCACCTCGGCGGTGGCGCCCACTACCAGCCCGGGCTCGCTGGAGCCTGCCAGGGTATCCAGGCCCACCACGCGGGTGTCCAGCAAGGTGGCACTGTCCCGCTGCAGGGACGCTGTCAGGGACGCTGCGTTGACGGTGTTTGCCTGGGCGTTGCCGTCTCCGAAGGCCACGGCAACGCTCTGGCCCAATGCCTGGGGAAAGCGTGCGAAGCCTGCCTTCGTGGAAGCGCCCCGGACGGCGGTGAGGGTGCTACCCGCGGTATCGAGGGTGACTTCCATGGGCATGACACCCGCGGGCCCGGTGCAGTCACCGCCGGCCGGGAGCGCAGCGAGGCGGATCCGCAGGCCGTTCTTCGCCTGGAGCTGCCCCGCTGGAACCTCGGCGTCCACCGTGAAGGTGTCACCGCCGTCGAGGTTTTTCGAGCCGAGCAGGTAGTCGTTCCAGAAGACCGAAAGCTGCGCCTGGGCGTTGTCCGGGACGGCTGTGTGCGTGCCTTTGAGCTGGACCTTCACTGAGGAAACCGGGCCGCCGAACTGCGACTGGCTGACGCCGACGTAGGATTCCGGCGTGCCGTAGCCGGAGAGCTTGAGCGTGGCGCTGCCGAGGTCCTTGAGGCTCTGGACCAGGCCAGGGGCGGCAGGTAGCGCGGAGGTAAGGCCGGTGACGGAGGAGGTCACCGCGAGCGCCGTCTTGTCGCTGGCGAACGCCCGGGCTGCGGTGCGGAGTTGTTCATCGTGGCCGCTGAGGATGAGTTGGGGAAGGCCGGCCGCAGCGGTCAGCTGTGTGTTGGTGTCCCCGGAGCCGGCGACGACGCTGATGATCCGGCTCCCTGCCGGCAGGCCGGCTGTGCGGGCCGCGAGTTCAGCGTCCGGAACCACGCTGATGCTGGCCTCAGGGTAGCGGTGGGCCATGGCGGCCGACGCGGTCATGATGGCCGCGGAAACATCTGCTCCGGGATCGGCCGGGACGGGAAGTACGACGGCGGGCACGGACGCCGGGAAGAACTCGCCAACGGTGGTGGGATCCTTGGCGGTTCCGCTGAAGTCAACCGACAGATTGCCGAGCGTTGCCGTGGAGTTGGACAGGACGCACATGGTCTGGTTTGCCGGAATGTATTGCAGTCCAACGGAGAGCTGCTGGCCAACAACGTCGGCGCTGCTGACTGCTTCGTCGAGGGGGACAGTGGCTGCTGCGTTGCTTTCGAGGATGATCCGGCCATTGACCGTGGCCCGGACCATCCCCTCAGGCTTCCCCGACACCGCGATTGTCCCCTTCACCCGGGTGGGTTCCAAGCCGGCCGTCACGGGCACCACCACCATCTGCTCGGATTGGCCTGCGAGGGCCGAAACGCTGGATGAGGTCTGCAGGGCCGCTCCCTGCGCTGGTGCAGGTTCAGCGCTTGCTCCAGGGGCGGTAACGGCGGCCAGCGCCAGGGTTGCGGCAGAGGCGAGCAGGATCCTGACCGGGTGGGGTCGGGTTTGGAGGCGCGGGCGTGGTCCGGCAGGGGTTTGGGTCACGATGTCAGTCCTGAGTAACTAGCAGCGAATGTGTCCGTCAGCCGATCAAGGCCAACCTCATAGACACTGCCGAACCGAACTCAAGGCGCATTGCTGAGTTGGCTCAAGATTCGATCAAGACCATGTCGCCCCTACCGCCGTTGACCTGCGGTGATAATGAACCATGGGGATCGGCAACGGGAGCTGCACAGCGAGGACTAGTACCCAATGACTGCCAAGCGGGTGGAATCGAGGTGCTCGTCGATGGCTTTGTGCGCTGCGTCCAGGCTTCGGCTGCGGAGCGCGTCGACGATCAGTTGGTGTTCCCGCAGGACGTCCCCGGCTCGATCCGTGCCTTGGGTAACGGCTTTGACGCCGATCCTGAGTTGTTTTTGCCGGAGCGACGCGTAGAAGTCGGCGAGTACGGGGTTGCCGCCGGCACGGACCATGAGCGTGTGGAATTCCGTGTCCAGCTCGATGAACCTGGCGGGATCGTCCCGGGCCTCCTGCTGCTGGTCAATCACGCGCTGGAAGGCATCGATCTGGGCCTCAAGCATGGTTTCCACTGCCGAGACGGCCCACTTCTCCACCACGGACCGTGCCTGCAGGATGGCGCGTACGTCGGGGTCGGAGATGGGTGGCACGTAGGCGCCTTTGTGCGGGATCCTCTTGACGAATCCTTCGGCTTCAAGGCGCAGCAATGCCTCACGCACGGGGGTTCGTGAGGTACCGGTGGTCTTGGCCAGGACTCCCTCGTTGAGGAATGTTTCTTCCTCACGGGGCAGGGCTGCGATGTAGCTTTTCATCCACTGGTAGGCCACTTCTGGCTGCGACTGTGCAGCGGGGGTCATCTGGATCATGCAGAGCCTTTCTCGCGTAGCCCAGTATACGAGTTGCATTCAGGACTGTTCGGGACGTTCCTGAAAACTTCTCCTTCAAATATAGACAGGTTGTATACAACCCGTCTACAGTGTTGTTCAGTGACTCCGCTCACGCATCGGAAATACCCCAAATTTTCCTGGGAGCCCGGCCGCCAGACTCAACAGAAGCTCCGCGGCTCCCACTCGCAAAGGATTCCCACAATGACCGATTTGAAGAAAGCAGAACTGCGGCAACAGAAGCACTCCAGCCTGCCCGTGGTGGCTGCTTCGAGCCTGGCCGGCACGGCCGTTGAATGGTACGACTTCTTCCTCTACGGCACCGCCGCAGCGCTGGTATTCAACAAGCTCTACTTCCCTACCGACGATCCCCTGGTGGGCACCATGCTGGCCCTCGGAACGTTCGCGGCCGGCTTCCTGGCACGCCCCATCGGCGCCATAGTCCTGGGTCACCTGGGAGACAAACACGGCCGGCGCGCAACACTGGTTGCCAGCCTGATGCTCATGGGTGTCGCCACCACCCTCATCGCCTTCATCCCTTCGTACGCAGCGATCGGCCTTGCAGCACCCCTGCTCCTCCTGCTGCTCCGCTTGATTCAGGGATTTGCCCTCGGCGGCGAATGGGGCGGCGCGGTACTCCTCGTCTCCGAGCACAGCAACGAAAGCGCCCGCCGCGCGTTCTGGGCTTCGTGGCCGAACATGGGCCCACCGCTGGGCAACCTGATGGCTGCCGGCGTCCTGGCCATCCTCGCCGCCACCATGCCGGAGAGCGAGTTCCTGGCATGGGGCTGGCGCATCGCGTTCGGTTTGTCTGCACTGCTGGTAGTCATTGGCCTCGTCCTGCGGCTTTACGTCCAGGAAACCCCGCTGTTCAAGGAAGCACAGCGCAAGCGCGAAGCCGAAGGCAACAAGGAACGGAAGATGCCGCTGACCATCCTGTTCCGCCGCAACTGGCGCGAGATCCTCATCGCCACCGGCAGCCGGATGGGCGAGAACGCAGGCTTCTACATCTATTCGCTGTTCATCATTACCTACGTCACCCAGATCATGGGGTTGCAGCGGCAGACAGGCCTCACCGCCGTCATGATCGGGCAGGGCGTGGCCGTCGTCGCCATTCCCATCCTGGCGCTGTACGCGGACAAGGTAGGGCGGAAGCCCATCCTGATCGGAGCGTCGATTGCCACCGTGGTGTGGGCCTTCGCGTTCTTCGCCCTGCTCAATACGGGACAGACCTGGGGAATCATTGCAGCTGCCGTGGGCGGCCTGCTGATCTTCGCGGCGTACAGCTCGGTGATCGGCGCGTTCTTCTCCGAACTTTTCCCCACGGACGTCCGGTACAGCGGCACCTCAGTGGCCTATAACCTGGCATCGCTGATCGCCGGCTCGTTGTCACCGATCATCGCCCTGGCCCTCTACAGCGCATTCGGCACCGGCTATGCGATCGGCATCTACCTCGCCGTCATGGGCCTGATCTCCATGGTCTCGGTGATGTTTGCCAAGGAAACCAAGGGCTTGCGCCTCAGCGACCTGGACAACGATCCACACGGCGCCCCGGAAAAGGAAAAAGCATGAAAATCGCACTTGTCCAAGTAGCCAGCCCGGACTCCGAAACCCGCGATGACCGCATCCAGCGCGTAGAAGCCATCCTTCGCGGTATCAACGGCGCCGAACTGATCGTCCTGCCGGAACTGTGGAGCGCCGGATACTTCCACTTCGACGAATACGAGGCCTTGGCGGAGACGCTCACCGGCCCCACAGTGTCCATGTGCTCACGGGTAGCCAAAGACCTTGGCGTATACCTTCACCTCGGCAGCATCATCGAGGCGGGCGACGACGGCCGGCTCAGCAACACCTCCATCCTGCTGGGCCCTGACGGCAACGTGGTCCACACGTATCGGAAAATCCACGTCTTCGGGTACAAGTCCAAGGAGGCAAGCCTCCTCACCGCTGGATCGTCCCTCCCCGTAGTCCCCTTGCCTTTCGGGTCCGTTGCAGGCATCACCTGCTACGACCTCCGCTTCCCCGGATTGTGGATGGAGCTGAGCGACCGCGGTGCGGAGATCGTGATCGTCCCCGCGGCCTGGCCGGCGGCCCGGCGTGAACACTGGCGCCTGCTCACCACGGCCCGGGCTGTGGAGCACCAAATCTTCGTGATCGCTTGCAATGCAGCAGGCAGCCAGGAAGGTGTGGAACTCGGCGGACACAGCCGGGTGGTGGACCCCGCCGGCAACGTCCTTGCCGAAGCGGACGCCGGGGAATCGGTGCTCCTGGTGGACATCGATCCCCTGCAGGTCCAGGCCGTCCGCAGCGAGTTTCCCGTCATCGGGGACCGCCTCGCGGCCTACGACACACTCACCGTTTAGACCCAAGACCGTTCAGAAGCCATCCAAGGAGACGGAATGGAAACAACAAGGCAAGTCCCGCTGACCTTCCAGGTGGTGGGCACAGAGAAAACCATCGTGGTCACGGATTTCCACGGAGTGGTGGCCGGCTACACAGGCCGGGATCCGAAGGCAGTCCAGCACCACATCGATGAACTGGCAGCCATCGGCGTAGCTCCGCCACCGGAGGTACCCATGTTCTACCGCATGGATTCGGACCTGTTCGAGACCTCCGGCGAGCACGACACCTCGGAGAACCTGACCTCAGGCGAGATTGAACCCCTCTACATCCGCCACGACGGCAAGTACTATCTCGGCATCGGCTCGGACCACACGGACCGCGACATCGAGGCCCGGGACATTGGAGACTCCAAGCGCGCCTGCCCCAAGCCCGTCGCCGGTGAGGTCATCGCCGTCGAATCCTTGGCGGATCTCGACCTCGACAGCTGCACCGCCCGCTCATGGGTGGACGGGGAACTGTACCAAGAGGGTTCGCTGAGCGGCCTGCGCACGCCGGCCGACGTCGTCGAGCGCCTCCTGGACCGTACCGACATCGGTGATGCCGACTTCATGTGCCTCGGCGGCACCCTGCCGCTGCTGGACGGGAAGTTCGTTGATGGAACTTCCTGGAAGTTGGAGCTCTCCTTCCCGAATGGGACCACAATCGAACATAACTACAAAATCAGGAAAGGCTCACTTCGATGAGAACCGGTAAGCAGTATTTGAAGTCCCTGAACGACGGCCGGACAGTGATCCTCGATGGCGAGGTAGTCGGCAACGTCCTGGAACACCCGGCCTTCGCGAAGGTTGCCCGGACCATGTCCGAGCTGTTCGACATCGCGGCCGATCCCGCCAACGGAATGCAGTTCCACTCGGAGGAGATCGACGGACCGGCCAACAGGACCTTCGCCGCTCCCAGGACGCAGGAGGAACTCGTCCTGCGCCGCCAGGCAATCGAGAAATGGGCCAAGCACACCCACGGTTGGGTTGGCCGCAGCCCGGACCATGTGGGCACGTTCTTCGCCGCGTTCGGTTCCCACCCGGACGTTTTCAAGAATGACGAGCGGGACTTCGCCGGGAACGTGGAGCGGTACTACAAGAAGATCCTGTCCGAGAACCTGTACCTTTCCTACGCGATCATTCCCCCACAGGTTTCCCGCGCAACCACGGCGTCAGGTTGGGAGGGCGAATACCTGCAGGTCGGCGTCGTGCGTGAAACCGAGGAGGGCATCATTGTCCGTGGTTCGCAGATGCTCGCCACCGGTGCCGCCATTGCCGACGAAGTTTTTGTCACCTGCATCAAGCCACTGGGCCCGGACGACGTGGACTTTGCGATCAGTTTCGCCATCCCCGTGGCAACGGACGGCCTGAAGCTCTACTGCCGCCGCCCGTTCGCGCCGGCCGCCACCAGCGACTTCGACTACCCGCTGACCAGCCACTACGACGAGCCGGACGCCCTGGTGGTCTTCGACGACGTCCTCATCCCGTGGGACCGCGTCTTCATCAACCGGAACATCGACACCCTGCGCCGTCAGTTCTTCGACACCGGCGCCCACGCCCTGGGCAACTGGCAGGCCCAGATCCGCTTCTCCACCAAGCTGAAGTTCATCGCTTCCGTGGCCCGCAAGGTCACCCAGGTGAACGGCACGGACAAGATTCCCGGCGTCCAGGAGAAGCTCGGCGAGCTCGCAGCGATCGTGCAGTCCGTTGAGTCGGCGGTTCTCGCCGCCGAATACACGGCAACGACGGACGACGCCGGCATGAGGGTTCCCGGAAAGAGTGCACTGTACGGGGCCATGGGCCTGCAGTCCGAGACCTACCCGCGAGTGATCTCGATCCTGCGCGACCTGGTGGGCGGCGGCGTCCTGCAGCTTCCCTCCAGTATCGCCGACATGACCAGCAGCGTGACCCGGCCGGACATGGAACGCTACGTCCAGTCACCCGGCGTCAGCAGCGAGGAACGGGTGAAGCTCTTCAAGCTGGCCTGGGACATCATCGGTTCCGAGTTCGCCGGCCGCCACCAGCAGTACGAGATGTTCTACGCTGGCGCACCGTTCGTGGTCCGCGGCGCCTACACCTACCGGAACTACGGCTACGACGCCCTGGTGGCGGAGCTGGACACGTTCCTGGGTTCCTACAGCATCGAGGGCTCCACCGAATCGGAGGCGATCTGACCATGGCAAAGCCCGAATTCGAGTTCACCCCCGTTTCCTCGGTGGACTTCGCACCCTGCAACCCGCACATCGAGGGGCTGTCCGAGGCCATCCTCGCCCGCGATTCGGACAATGACAGCGTCACCCGGATCCTCAAGTTCGAGCCCGGCACGGATACTTCCCCCAACGGCGTCCTCACGCACGATTTCTGGGAAGAGGTCTTCATTTTCGAGGGCTCTTTCGTGGACCAGCGTCTCGGCAAGACTTTCAAGGCCGGCGACTGGGCCACCCGCCCACCCGGCATGGAGCACGGCCCGTGGGTCTCCGAGAATGGAGCCAGGATGTTCGAAGTCCGGTACTACACGGAGCCGGTCCCAGCGGAGCGGAGCAACTGACATGAGCCTGGCACCAGCCTTCACCATCCCCGATGCCATGGGGATGCGCCGCGCCATGGGCCGCTTCCTCACGGGCGTTGCCGTGGTCACCACCCAGCACGAGGACGAGCAGTATGGGATGACCATCAGCTCGCTGACGTCCATCAGCCTTGAGCCGCCCATCCTGATGATCTCGCTGAACTTCGGCACCCGGACCGGCGAGGCCCTGATGGAGAGCGGCAAGTTCGCGGTGTCCATCCTCGGCGCGAAGCAGGAGTCCGTGGCCCGGCGGTTCGCCGTCCGCGGCGGGGACCGTTTCGGCGACGGCGACTTCGACATCACCGACAACGGCCTTCCGGTCATCAAGGGCGCCCTCGCCCAGGCGGACTGCAGCGTGGTGCAGCAATACGACGTCGGCGATCACCAGGTCTTCTTCGGCCAGGTCACCACGTGCCGGGACCGGGACGGCGAGGTGCTCGCGTTCAAGGCCGGCCGCTTCGGCTCGTTCAGCGACTTCGGCCATGCGGAGATCCCCTGGATGTTCTAGTTCCCATAGAACAACGCGGGGTCACTTACGGCCCATGAATCCCTCTGGGATGGGCCGTAAGTGACCCCGCGTTGCTTTAAATGGTGAGCTCGCCCATGCGGTCCCAGCCGCTGCCTTCGAACTGGCGGCTGATGATGTGCGGCGTCTCCACCAAGGCCTGGGGCATGTCCGCCATGGCCTTCTTGAAGTGTTCGCTGTTGACGTGGGCCTCGGCAGCGTCATCCTGGAACGCTTCCACCAGGACGAACTCATTCGGGTTGTCCACGCTGCGGGACCAGTCGAACCACAGGTTGCCGGGCTCAGCGCGGGTCGCTTCGGTGAAATCGGCCACCAGGTCCAGCCACCGCCCGGACCAGTCAGGCTTGACGTTGAACTTGACCACGATAAAAATCACGGGCTGCTGCCTTTCGTTGCACTACAGAATCAGTCCAGCCTTTCACAGCCGCGGGTCCATTCGGAGTCGTGCGTCAGCCGGCAGGGCCGGTCCACCGGCTAGTCATGCAAAATGACCTGGTAAAGGTTGTGGTCCTGCCATTTCCCAGCGATGTGCAGGTACTTCGGCGCCATCCCGATCTTCCGGAAGCCCGCCTTCAACAGCACGCGCTGGGAGCCAACGTTATGCAGGAGAGTGCTCGCTTCCACCCGATGCAGACCCAGCTCGTCCCGGGATTTTTCCACGATCACTTTAACGGCGGCGGACGCCAAACCACGGCCCGCGTACTTGCCGTCAATCCAGTAACCCAGTCCTGCACTCTGGAAAGGACCGCGCACGATTCCTGCAAGGGTGAACCTGCCAATAACGGCATCGTCGGCAATCAACGCCAGGGGGAACCCCTCGCCTGCTTCATGGACGGCCAGGCGCTTGGCGATATCCGCCGCCTGCCACTCTTCGGTGAAGTACTCGTCGGAACGCACCGGCTCCCAGGCCGCAAGGTATTCACGGTTGCGTACATACGCGGCCGCGAGCGCTGGCGCGTCGCCCACACGGAGCAGGCGCATGCTGACGTCGTTACGGAGTTGGTGTGGCTCGAACATCAGCCAATGGTAAACGCCCGACGGCGGCCCGCACCGTAAGGTGAGGACCGCCGTCGACCGTTGTTTTTAGCTTGGCTGTACTACTTCGAGGTGCCTTGCGACACGGAGCCCTGCAGCTGGCGCTGGAAGATCACGTAGACGATCAGGACCGGAATGACGGTGACGCTGACCGCGGCGAACAGCGCGCCATAGTCCACTGCGTAACCCATCTGGCCGGCGAAGGCGGCGAGCTCCTGCGAGAGGACGCGTGGGCCGGCGGCGTTGATGGACACCGGAATCAGGAACTGGTTCCACAGGCCCAGGAAGTTGAAGATGGCAACCGAGGCAAGGCCCGGCTTGGCCATCGGCAGCATGACCTGGAAGAACGTCCGCCACTCCCCTGCGCCGTCAAGGGCCGCTGCTTCGGTAATTTCGTGAGGCAGCGACTTGAAGAAGGAGAACAGGAAGAACACCGTGAACGGAAGCGCGAAGCCCACGTACACCAGGATGAGTCCGGGCAAGGTGTTCAGCAGGCCCATGTTCTTCAGGACGAAGAACAACGGCACCATGGCCAGGAAGATCGGAAAGGTCAGGCCGGCGAGCATCAGGTAGTAGATGGCCCTGCTGCCCGGGAACGTATACCGGGCAAGGACGTAGGCACACATGGCACCGAGGACCATGACGATCACCAAGGCAACTGCAACAACGATCACCGAGTTCAGGAAAGCGCTGCCGATGCCGGCTTCGCTCCAGGCCTTGACGTAGTTATCCAGCTTCCACTCACCCGGCAAGGCGAACGGCGAGGCGAAGATCTCGCTGGACGTCTTGAAGGAGGACATGAACGTCCACAGCAGCGGAAGAATGACGATGAGCGTCCAAATGGTCAAAGCCGTGTGCGACACGGCTCCCACCACTTTGTCGCCCTTTGTGGTTGCCGGCGTCCGCGGTTGGAAGTGCAACGACTTCATTTCCGGAGTTGAGACTTTGGTTGTCATTACAGACTCACATCCTTGTCGCCGCCGGTGAGCCGGTTAACCACGAACACCAGGCCGGAGAAGATCAGTGTTGCAATGGCCAGGACAACGCCCATGGCACTTGCGAGCCCGAACTGACCCTTGCTGAAGGCGGTGAAGAACAGCTGCTGGGCCATGACCAGCGTTGAGTTGTCCGGACCACCGCCGGAGTTCAGTGCCGCCATGTAAACGAAAGCGTCCAGAGCCAGGATGCCCATGTAGATGTAGGCAGTCTGGATGTTGTCGCGGATCAAAGGGATGGTGATGGACACGGCGGTACGGAAGCGACCGGCGCCATCGATTCTGGCGGCCTCGAAAAGCTCGGCGGGAATGCCCTTGATGCCTGCAACAAACAGGACCATGTAGAAGCCGACAAAGCCCCAAACGATCACGAACATCGTGGCAATCATGGCGGTGTTCTTGTCACCGAGCCAGGCGAAGTCCTTGAACTGGTCAAAGCCCAGCCCCGTCAGGATGCCGTTGAGCAGGCCGCCGGAGGGATCGTAGATCTGGCCCCACATGATGCCGATGGCTACTGCCGGAATCGTGTACGGGAAGAACGACACAACACGGTAGAAGCTGGAATTGCGAAGTCCCTTGATCTGGCCTTTGCTGCTTCCGCCCACGGTCACCAACGAGGCAAGCACCAGGCTCAGGATGATGGTGATGATCGGGAGGAAGATGACCAGGAGGATGTTGTTCCCCATGGCCTTCATGAAAATGTCGTCGGTGAAGATCTTTACGTAGTTCTCGAGGCCGATGAAGTTCTGGTTCGGCGAGAAGCCCGACCAGTCCGTCAGCGAGTAACCAAAAGCTTGAACGAAGGGCCAAATCACGAACAACAGGTAGATCGCCAGCGGCAGTCCGAGGAAAACCGCGAAGAAGCTGACCTTGTCCCATGTCAACGGCTTCCGCCTCCGCTTTATCACTTGCGGGGCAGCCGTCGCCGGAACGACGGCGGCCAGGCCGTCGTCGTTCCGGCTCTGCTGAGTTTTCACTGAGGTCACTTCACTTCGATCTTCTTGACCGAGCTGTCGTTACGGACCTTGTCGGTGATGTTCTGCAGTGCGGAGGTCAAGGTTGCTACGTCCGACTTGCCGTCCAGGAAGCTGTTCCAGACAACCAGCTGGTCCTTGTTGGTGCCGTAGAGATCGATGAAGTTCCAGGTGAAGATGTCCTCGCCCGCGTCGCCCAGCAACTTGGTCTGCGAAACCAGGGCCGTGGAACCGAAGCCATCGGCCGGAACGGTGTCCTTGACGATGGTGGGAGCCAGCTTGGTCTTGGCGAAGTTGGTGGCAGCTTCCTTGGACAGCATGATGCGGAGCAATTCCTTGCCGCCAGCGGCACTCTTGCCCTGGGAGGGGACAATGAAAGGTTCGCCGGCGGCGCTGTGGAGAGCCGCATAAGGCTTCTTGGAGCTTGCACTCGCGGTGGGCACGGGTGCGCCCATCATGTTGAAGCCCGCCTTGGTCTGGTCCTTCATTTCGTTTTCGATCCACGAACCGGACGGGTAGAACACAGCTTCCTGGGCGTTGCTCCACTGCGCCTGCGCGGCGGTGAACTGCGTGCCCGAGCCACCTGGCTTGAAGAAGCCGGCCTTGACGATCTTGTCCAGAGCGGTAAAGACGGACTGGATGGCGGGGTGCGACCAGGAATCCGCCGTGAGGTTTTCCAACCCGAGGCGAACGTCGTCGCCGCCTTCCTTGATAGCGGAGGCGATCGCCATTTCCTGGTAGTACGTAGCGGCTTCCTTGCCCCAGACGAACAGGTACTTGCCCTTGGCCTTCGCCTGCTCGCCCAAGGCGTACATTTCGTCCCAGGTCTTGGGAACGGTCCAGCCGTTCTCCTTGAGGACGGAATCCGAGTACCACATTGCATAGACGGTCAGCACGTAGTTCAGGGCGGCCAGCTTGCCATCGAAAGTGCCTGGAGCCAGTACGCCGGTGTACAGGGTGTCCTTGATGACCTTGCCCTCGAGGTTCTTGGCCTCCACGAGCGGCGTGAGGTCCTCGAGCTGGGCCAGGATGGTGCTGAAGCCGATGGACTTGGCACCGGAGTTGTCAATCAGGTCCGGCGGGTTGCCACCCACGAAGCGCGGCTGGAGCTCCTGGGCGATGTCCGTGGACGGGGAAATCTTGGCGGTGGAACCCTCGTGGGTCTTCTCAAAGATCTTGCCGGCGAACTCGACGTAGTCGATGCCGTAGCCACCCTTGAAGATCACGGCGTCGATGGTGGCCTTCTCTGCCATACCGAACGGGTTGGTGTCGGAGACAGTGCCTGTGGGGCCGGTGGTGGTGGTACCGCCACCTGCGGCACATGAAGCAATGGTTCCCCCCATGGGCACGAGCACGGCTGCAGCGAGTGCTCCACGCAGGAATCCACGGCGACCGACGGACTGGTGCTGAACGTTCATTTCTAAACCCTCCAGTGACTCGTAGTGTCGACTGTTGCGGCGGGAAAGCCGTTCAGTCAGACAGTCTGGGTTGGCGCTCTGGCAGCACCAACCTTCTGTGACATAATTCACCACGAATGATCGAAAATCAATATTTCGCGGCAGTTTCGATCAACATTTGTCAAAGCGTGATCTTTCTACGGACCCTCCGCGAGGGCCTTTCCGCACTCTGTGATGGCTTCCCGGGCCAGGGTCTCTTGCCGCTCAGTTCCCCGTCTTTCCGCCCATTGTTCGGCTAATTGGAACTCCACCACGGCCTCCGTGAGCCGGTTTTTACCGCCGAGAAACATGCTGGGGCTAACGTGCAAAGCAATCATCCAGGCCTTGGTTCGATCATCATGGGCCGTAGAGGCATTTTCGACGCCAGTGGAGCGCATATGGAGTTGCGTCTTCTGATCCAGCATCAAACCGCTCCTGACCAGCGCTGAGGCTGAGGTCCTTAGGTATGCAGTATCAATCTAGTCCCATGTCAGCGCCGTGGGGAGTGTGTTCGCGCGCGTGTCAGCTGCCGCGCGGATTGGCGAGCCTGGCCCAGCCCAATTGCTCCTGCTGCTTGCGGCTCAGGGTGGCAACAACAAGGTCGTAGGAGTCCTCCACCATGTCCCTGACCATGTCATCGGAGAGGGCCCCATCCAGCCGGACACCGTTCCAGTGGGTCTTGTTCATGTGCCAGGCACCAGTGATTTCGGGGTTTGCGGCCCTGAGCTGTTCGGCCAACGCCGGCTCACACTTGAGGCTCACGGACCAGTTGTCCGGGTCCATCGAGGACAGGGCGAACATCTTTGCCTCGTGCCGGGTTCCACCCGCGACGGCGGCACGCACCTTGAACACGGATGTCTCGGGACCGAAGGGGAAGTCTTCAAAGGCGCCGGGAAAGCCCAGGCAGATTTCGCGGAGGCGGGAAACGTCCATGCAGCGAGCTTACGCAACGCCCAGGAAGTCCTCCAGCAACACTACTTCGAGCCCCGCAGCCAACTGGGCCGCGCGGAACGCAGCGAGGTCCGCCGCGAACTCGGCACGGAAATGCATGAGCACGATGTCGCCCGGGCGCAGCGAGTTACCCACCTGGTAGTCCATCTTTCCGGCGTTTGCCTTGGCTTCCCACGTGACGATCGCCTTCATGCCTGCGTCTGCCACAGCCTTGCGCATCACGTTGGAATAGGCGCCTCCCGGGGGACGGAAGAGCGTCGGTCTGCGGCCGTAGTGCTGGAACGCGTACTCCTGCATTCCCACCATGTCGTTCACCTGCTGCTGGTATCCCCACTGCCGCACCATGTTGATGTTGTGCGTTACCGTGTGGTTCTCGATCAGGCTGCCTTGGGCTTTGAACGCATTAAAGAAGGCAGGATTGTCGGCGATCGTGTCCCTGGTGAGGAAGAGCGATGCCGGGTAGTCGTACCCGGCCATGAGCTTGATCGATTCGGGCGTCTTGATGTTGCCGTCATCGATGGTCAGGAACACCACGGGATGTTGGGTCTCGATCTTGGTGATGACCGGAGCCAATCCGCCCACGATCGGCGGCAACTGGTAGTCCGGAATGAACGATTTCCGAAGGCGCTTGGTGGCCGTAGGAGTAGGCGTGGGAGTAACAGCCGGCGACGCTGAAGCGGCACCGGGCGTCAGCGCCGGCGTCGAACTTTCAGCGCTTTGAGTGTTGTCAGCGCCTTCCGCTGCTGTGCAAGCCGTCAAACCGGCAACCACGGAAGCGCCAAGGATGCTGAAGGCGGCCCGTCTGCTGGGAGTGGAAAATGGCACCGCAGAATGGCCGCCGAACATGGCTGTCCCCCAAGACTCAAGAAATGATTCAGCTGCAATCTAGCAGAGGAATCACAAGCCGTAGTGCCAGCCCTCGCGCGCCGGGCAGGAGTTCACCACGACATCCAATCCTGCGTCCCTGGCGCGCTGCGTGGCTTCGTCGTCGAACACGCCGAGCTGGAGCCATACTGCTTTGGCGCCGATGGCAATGGCTTGGTCGATCACTGCACCGACTCGTTGGGAGTTGACGAAGCAGTCCACAACGTCGATGGGGCGCCTCGCCTCTGGAATATCAGCCAGAGTCTTGTACCCCTTCTCCCCGTGCACGTCCTCGCCCTTGAGGTTGACCGGGATGATTTCCATGCCCATGGTGTCCCGGACATAGAGCGAAACGTCGTAAGCGGAGCGCCACTGGTTGGTACTGAGGCCCACGACGGCCCATGTGCCTTTTGTTCGCATCAACCGCTCGACGACGGCCGGATCGTTGACATGCATCATGAGCCAAGCCTACTCCCGCCCCTCCAGGAGCTGCTTTGCCGAATAATCTGCATCATTCGCCGCTCGACCCGGCTGAACAGCGAATATTACGCATGGAGTCTGCCCAATTTTGAGTCAAATGAACGATCGGCTTTAGTAAGGAACGACCATCCCAGCGAAACAATGGGCGACCATCCCTTGAATCGCACTGCGCCAATTCCAGGCATGGAGATTTCGCATGACTTCTGCCGTACCCAAAATTTCACACACCACTTCGGACGCGACGGCCTCTGAAGCAGGGCTGCTTGACGCGCTCGGCTCCCTTCACGGCTCATCGGGATGGTCCTCGACTGAGCCCGCGGACGGCGCAGTGCACGGCGCTGATTTCGGCGAGCGGGCGCGTCACAGCGGTTTTGATGAGGCCGGATCGGCCGTCGGCTTCTGGGAAGAGCAGGCACGCCGCCTGCATTGGGCGGCGCCGTGGCACACCGCGCACACTTGGACGCCAACAGACGTCGAAGCGGGCCGCGGCCCGGACATCAGATGGTTCGACGGCGGCAAACTGAACGTCGCGTACAACTGCGTGGACCGGCATGTGCTTGCCGGCAAGGGTGACAAGGTAGCCCTGTACTTCGAGGGCGAGCCGGGTGACCGCCGTGCCATCACCTATGCAGAGCTTCAACGCGAGGTGTCCAAGGCCGCCAACGCGCTCCTGGACCTTGGGATCACCAAGGGCGACCGCGTGGTCATCTACCTGCCGGTGATCCCCGAAACTGTGATCGTTACGCTTGCCGTGGCCCGCATCGGCGCCATCCACTCCTTGGTTTTCGGCGGTTTCTCGGCCGAGGCGCTCCGCTTCCGTGTGCAGGACACACAGGCGAAGCTCCTGGTTACTACGGACGGGCAGTTCCGGCGCGGAACGGCTGTGCCCGTGAAGGACAATGCCGATGCCGCCGTCGCCGGTGACAACGCCATCGAGCACGTACTGGTTATCAACCGGACCACTCCTGCCGGGGATCTGGCCAGCGTAAACATGAAGGAAGGCCGCGACGTCTGGTGGCACGATGTCGTGGACACCGCCTCCGACGTGCACGAGCCGAAGGCTTTCGACGCCGAGACTCCGCTGTTCATCATGTACACCTCCGGGACCACGGGTAAGCCGAAAGGCCTGGTTCACACCTCGGGCGGTTACCTCACGCAGGCCTCCTGGAGTTTCGAGTACCTCTTCAGCAACCCGGACCCGTCATTGCGGGAAAGCGACGTGCACTGGTGCACCGCTGACCTCGCGTGGGTCACGGCCCACACCTACGAGATCTACGGGCCGCTCTCCAACGGCGTCACCCAGGTGATTTTCGAGGGCACCCCCAACACCCCGCATCCGGGCCGGCACTTCGAGATCATCGAGCGTTACAAGGTCACCCAGTACTACACCGCGCCCACGCTGGTCCGCTCCCTCATGGGTTGGTTCCCCGACGGCGTGCCGGAGAGCTACGATTTCTCTTCCATCCGTGTATTGGGCACAGTGGGCGAGGCCGTGAACCCCGAAGCCTGGCGCTGGCTTCGCGGGAACATCGGCGGGGGCACTGCACCCATGGTGGACACGTGGTGGCAGTCCGAAACGGGCGCCACCATCATGTCTCCCTCACCAACGGACACCGAGTTCAAACCCGGTTGTGCCGCACGGCCGCTTCCAGGGGTCAGCACGCGGGTAGTGGACCAGGCCGGCACTCTTTCGGAGCCCGGCGTGCAGGGCTTCATCGTGGTGGACCGTCCCGGCCCCGCCATCGCACGGACCGTCTGGGGCAACCCGCGGCGGTACTTCGATTCCTACTGGAGCCAGTACGCGGAGCAGGGCTGGTTCCTTGCCGGCGACGGCGCCAAATACGACTCCGACGGCGACATCTGGATCCTTGGGCGCGTGGACGACACCCTCAACGTCTCAGGCCATTTGCTGTCCACCATCGAGATCGAGTCTGCGCTGGTTTCACACCCGGACGTGGTGGAGGCCGGGGTCTGTCCGGTGGCCGATCCCACCACCGGGCACGCCGTGGTCGCGTTCGTCGTCCTTCGCGGTGACGCCTGCAGTGACGCCTCCGGTGGGTCAGCTGCGGAAGTGACCAACAACCTGCGCAACCACGTTGCCAAGGAGATCGGCCCCATCGCCAAGCCGCGCGACGTCGTCGTGGTGGCTGACGTACCCAAAACCCGCAGCGGCAAGATCATGCGCCGTCTATTGACCCAGCTTTTTGAGGGGACCGCCCTGGGCGATACCACCTCACTCCAGAACGAACCGGCTATTGCCGGCATCCAGGACGTCCTGCGCGAGCGGGCCCTAGTAAAGGAAAATTCATGACCGAGATCAGCAACGTCGCCCGACTCTCCGAGCCGCTCAAGTTCGCCTACTGGGTTCCCAACGTCTCCGGCGGCCTGGTGGTGTCCACCATCGAGCAGCGCACCGGCTGGGACTTCGACTACAACAAGAAGCTTGCCCGGATCGCGGAGAACTCCGGCTTCGAATATGCCTTGACCCAGACCCGCTACGCCGCTTCCTACGGTGCGGATAAGCAGCACGAAGCGACGTCGTTCAGCCTGGCGCTCCTCGCGGCGACCGAGCGTCTCAAGGTCATCGCCGCCGTCCACCCGGGCATGTGGCACCCCGGCGTCCTGGCGAAATTCATCATCACCGCGGACCACATCTCCAATGGCCGTGCTGCCGTGAACATCGTCTCGGGCTGGCTCAAGAGCGAGTTCACCAACTTCGGCCTCGAATGGCTGGAACACGATGAGCGCTACGTCCGCACCGAGGAATTCATCAAGGTCCTCCGCGGCCTGTGGACCGAGCAGGGCTACAGCCAGGGCGGCAAGTACTACAACATCACCGACTTCACCCTGAACCCGGCGCCCGTCGACGTTCCCGGGCGTGCGCACCCGGAAATCTTCTTCGGCGGAAACTCGACGGCGGCACAGGCCACTGCGGGCCGCGTGGCGGACTGGTACTTCTCCAACGGCAAGGACCTGGAGGGCTTCAAGGAGAACATCGCCGGCGTGGTAGCCGCTTCCGGAGAGACTAAGCGCGGCACCGAGGGAGCGCTGTCCTTGCCGAAGTTTGGCCTCAACGGCTTCGTGATCGCCCGCGATTCCGAGAAGGAAGCACGCGACACCCTCCGTGAGATCGTGGAAAAGGCTCACAAGCCGGCAGTCCAGGGTTTCCGGGACGCCGTGCAGGAAGCCGGCGCCTCCACCAAGGACGGCAAGGGCATGTGGGCGGACTCCACGTTTGAGGACCTGGTCCAGTACAACGACGGTTTCAAGACCCAACTGATCGGCACCCCGGAACAGATTGCCGAGCGGATCGTGGAGTACAAGAAGATCGGCGTGAACCTGTTCCTCACCGGGTACCTGCACTTCCAGGAAGAGATCGCTGCGTTCGGCCAGGACGTCCTGCCGATCGTCCGTGAACTCGAAGCAGACCTTGCCCGCAAGAACGGCACCGAGCTGGACCTCTCCTCCACACCCGTCGCCGATTCGGTGGCAGTCTGATGGCTGACCGTACCTTCGGATTCCGCACCCGTGCCCTCCATGCCGGCGGCACTCCCGACGCCGAGCACGGCGCCCGCGCGGTGCCGATCTACCAGACCACGTCCTTCGTCTTCAAGGACACCAACGATGCCGCGAACCTCTTCGCCCTGCAGAAGTACGGCAACATCTACTCGCGCATCGGCAACCCAACTGTCGCGGCTTTCGAGGAGCGTATCGCGTCCCTTGAGGGCGGGATCGGGGCGGTAGCTACGGCGTCGGGCATGGCTGCCGAGTTCATCACCTTCGCCGCGCTGACGCAGTCCGGCGACCACATCGTCGCGGCGTCCCAGCTGTACGGCGGCACTGTCACGCAGCTGGACGTGTCCCTTCGCCGCTTTGGCGTGGGCACCACCTTCGTGCCCGGAACGGATCCGGCCGATTACGCCGCAGCCATTCAGGAGAACACCAAGGCGCTCTTCGTCGAGGTCGTTGCGAACCCGTCGTCGGAAGTGCAGGATCTTGCCGGGCTGGCCAAGGTAGCGCACGACGCCGGTATCCCCTTGGTGGTCGACGCCACCTTGAGCACGCCTTACCTCGTGCGGCCGTTCGAGCACGGTGCGGACATCGTGATCCACTCGGCCACCAAGTTCATCGGCGGCCACGGCACCACCCTGGGCGGTGTGATCGTGGAAAGCGGCCGGTTCAATTGGGGCAACGGCAAGTTCCCCATGATGACCGAACCTGTCCCGTCCTACGGCAATGTCTCCTGGTGGGGCAACTTTGGCGAATACGGCTTCCTCACCAAGCTGCGTTGCGAGCACCTTCGCGACATCGGCCCGGCGCTCTCACCCCTTTCCGCGTTCCAGCTGCTGCAGGGTGTTGAAACGCTCCCCCAGCGCCTGGATGAGCACCTGAAGAACGCCCAGGCCGTGGCCGAATGGCTCGATGCCGATCCCCGCGTGGCGTACGTGAACTACTCAGGTTTGCCATCCCACCCGCACTTCGATCGCGCACGGAAGTACCTGCCCAAGGGGCCGGGTTCCGTTTTCTCGTTCGGTGTTGCCGGGGGTCGTGCAGCTGGCCGGAAGTTTATCGAGTCGCTGCAGATCGCGTCCCATCTGGCCAACGTGGGCGACGCCCGCACCTTGGTCATCCACCCCGGTTCCACCACCCACCAGCAGCTCAGCGCCGAACAGCTTGAGTCGGCCGGCGTGCCGGAGGACCTGGTCCGGATCTCCGTTGGCTTGGAAGACCTTGAGGACATCCTCTGGGACCTGGACCAGGCGCTGATGGCGGCCCAGACGGTTGCATCTGATGAAGAACCAGGTGAAGCCTGCGCGGTGGCAATCCCGGCGGCAGGCACTCAAACCGTAGGAGCGAAAGCATGAGCACCGCTGAACGTACCTGGGAGGGCCCATCTGCTCCTGAGCGCCTGGCACTCCTCCGGCAGGCGAAGTCCATCGCGATCGTCGGTGCCTCGGACAAGCCGTCCCGTGCCAGCTACTTCGTGGCCACGTACCTGCAGTCGTCCACCCGTTACAAGGTGTATTTCGTCAACCCTGTGGTCAAGGAAATCCTGGGCCAGCCAACGTACGCGTCGCTGGCCGACCTTCCCGAGTCACCGGATATCGTGGACGTCTTCCGCAAGAACGACGACCTTCCGGGGGTCTTGGACGAAGCCGTCGCGGTTGGCGCCAAGACGCTGTGGCTGCAGCTCGGTTCGTGGCATGAAGAGGTTGCCCGCGACGCCGAATCTGCGGGCCTCAACGTGGTGATGGACCGCTGCGTGAAGATCGAGCACGCCCGCTTCCACGGTGGCCTCCATCTGGCTGGCTTCGATACCGGGGTTATCTCTTCGAAGCGCCAGGTTCTGGCGTAGCCAGCCCCCAAACACGACTAGCGGTGACCGCGTTTCAGCCACTGCTTCCACTTGTCCATCGCAGTCTGGAACTGCTCTTCTGCGCGCTTGTCGGACAACGACGGAAGCTGCGGGCCTTGTTTGCTGCCCTGGGCCCCGGGCTTGTCTGACTGCCCCGCACCGGGTTTTGATGCTTCAGGCCAGACTGCTTCCTGGCCCCGCGGCTTGACCTGACTCGGCTTCGCCTGCGCGTTGTGGGCCGGGTTTGGCTTGGACCCGTTCGGGACGGCGGGGGTGGGTACGGTGGCTTCCGGGACAGCGACCGCTGCCGGCGGCTGTGCCACGTCCGCGGTCGGCGCCTTTGCCGGCGTTGGTGCCTGGGTTTGTGCCGGGGCGGGATCTTCGACAGGCGTGGCCTGGGTGGGCACTGGGCCTGCGACGGGAATCGACGGCACTTCCGCGGCCGGTGGAACAGCAGCCGGATCTGCGGCAGGAGCCGCTTCCGTGCTGACACGTGGCGCATCGGGCGCAGGGAGTACCGGCGCGGCGACTGCCGGCTGGGGCTGGAAATTCCCGATGAGTTCATCAATGAAAGACGGGTTCCGAGTGAAGCCCGAACTGGCCGCGGCAACACCGCTCACACCAAGGCCCATCGCAGCAACCACGGCAATGCTGACCACAGCGGTCCGATGCTTGTGCCGCCAACGACGCTTGGACAGTTCATCGTGCGGTCCGGCGATCATGGCAGCGAGCTCCGCGCTGGGGGCAGGAGCCGACAGATTGGCAAAGGTACCCAGCGAAAGCAGCGTATTCCGGACGTCCGAGGCGTCGGCGAGATCGGCGTCGAGCAACAACTCGTCAACCATCGCTTCGCGGTCTGTATCCCTGTATGTCATGGCGACACGTATTCCTTTACTGCCGAATGCTCACGGAGCGTAATAAGAGCCCGGCGCTGCAACTGCTTTACTGCGCCGGCGGTTTTCCCCATGATGTCGGCTACCTGTTCAACCGTCAGGCCGGCCACGATGCGGAGGTTCAGGACCTCACGTTGGTCGTCGCCCAGGTAATCCAGGAGTGCTGCCACCTCATTCGGCGCCAGCCTGGTCAAAGCTTCGGCCTCCGCAGAGCTCGATTCGCGCGTATCCCGCTCGGGCTCGAACTCGTGGTGTATCGGAGCCCGGCTTTGCTTCCGGTGCTCATCCACCATGCGTGCATGGGCCACCGAGAAGATGAATGTCCGCAGGCCGTTAACACCGCCGCTGAGGTCATCCAGCCGCGGCAAGACCGCGAGGAACACATCCTGCGTACTTGCTTCAGGATCGGGCACGCCTTTGGCCGTCAGGTAGCCGAGAACCTGGCCCGCGTAGGACTGGTAGACGGCACTGAACAGTTCCGCGTTATTGCCCTTGAGCGCATGAAGCGCTTCGTCGGTCAATGCGTCGGTCACAGTTATGGGACTTTCGATCGGCGGCAGGTCCGTGGCTTTGTAGCCAGGTCACCCGCCTTTGCACGACGGAGGACTTCACCAAGGGTATCTGCTCTGCCGGGCCATCCTCACGGAGGACCCGCTTGTCCGAGGAAAATCTGATCAGGCAAATTGATCCGGACAAGGAAGAGCCGAGCTGGAACATGATGGGGGACAAATTCCAGCTCGGCCCTTTCACAGACGTAATCGTCCACGTACGCCAAAGGGTTACGCCGGGTACGAATCTTTTTTGAAAACTTTTCAGGGCACGTCAGGACGCACCGATATGGGCGTCCTGCGGGCACGTTTGAACGGCGGTGATTACGTTCTGGAGGGCCGGTGCCCGGGCAGGGGCGGCGCTTGCGAGCGGTAGCTGTGTCCGGTGGGCGTGCGTATTTCCAGGGTGTGTCTTTCCCCGGGCCTGGTGTTGGCGCTCCAGCCGGGGTTTTCTTTGGTGTGGTTGCAGGCTTCGCAGAGTCCGGCACCGTTGGCCAGTGTGGTGGTGCCTCCGGCGTGCCAGGGCACGATGTGGTCGATGTGCCTGATGGGCGCGTCGCAGTAGGGTGTGCGGCAGGTGTCATCGCGGGTTTCGATGAAGCGTCTGAGCCGCGGTGGAAAGAGTCTGGCTTTGGAATCCATGGTCAGGAGATCTCCTGTGGCCGGTGCAGTGTAGAGCCGGCGGACCCAGACGTGGAGCTCGGGATCCCGCGGAGGACCGGAGTCGCTGCCAGCCGAGGGATCCTGGACGACTGGAATCTCCCTGCCTGCACCGCCTGCACCGACCAGTTTCCGGGCCCACCCTGCTGGGACGATTCCGTAGCCCTTCACGCGTGCGGGTTCGGCATCGCCCTGGAAGAGGGTTCGGTCGGTCATGACGAGGTCCAGGTTGATCCCTGAGATCCCGCACGGCGTACCGGTGATGCGCTCGACGAGGGTGTCGGCCATGACCTGGCCCCGGTTCCGGGGATCACCGGCCGAGCGGGCAGAATCAGCCCGACGCGTGAGCGTGGCATAGACCGCGACCCCTTGCGCGACCGGCAGCAACGCGGTCAGGTACGTCATGGTGTCCGGCGCCGGACGCAGACTCACGGTCCGCTCGGTGACGGCGTGGCTGGCACGCTTCACCACCGACCGCGGATCGCGCCGGTACGCGGCCGCTTTCGCTGCGGCAATGATCGCTTGATCTCCAGCGCCGTCGAAAGTTCCGGTGTCGGGGGCGAGTTCTTCATCCACCGCGCACCTGTCCTCCACAGACAGGCACGCCGTTTCCTTCACCAGCAGCGTGGCACGCCACTCGTTCAACTGGCCCGTGTTCAGCGCGGCCAAGGTTCGTGGCATCTCCATGACCAGGGCTTTGGCCATCCCCAACAGCCGGGAGCCGCGATTCGGGGACTCCCGCCTAGCCAGCGCCACTTGGGCACCCACACCCTTACCCCGTTCGGACACGGGTACACCGGCCTCGGCCTGCTCTTGCCGTTGGGTCAGATCCAACGCCACGGCAATTCTTGCCTGCAAAGCAACGATCGCCGACTTCATGTCTTCCAGAGCGCGCAATTGATTGATCAGATCACCGCTGACGGTGCCGGACTCAACAGCACTTGGCTGCAGGGAGGAACTGGACTGCCTGGATGAGCCGGACTCCACAGTACCGAGCCGGATACGGCTTGGACGAACGGAATCGTCACCGACAGGAACCAGCGCAGGAATGGGCGCGCCCAACGCCACCACACCCGCTCGCCTGTCCCGAATCTGCTCCATGTCCATACTCTTGCAGGAGGCACCGACAAAATAAGGAGCACCCCCGGGAACGTTGCCCGGCGGCTGGCAGTGCCGGCCCGCCCGGGCCCTGCAGACGTCAGTCCGGCGCGTCCGTGGGAGCCTCGTAGCCCTCGGGAATCGCTGGCACTGCAGCATCGAGGGCCCCGGTGTAGACCCGCGCCGATGCCATGCTGCCACCTTCACCGCTCAGTTTCACGTGCAACCTTTTTGCGGTGACAACGGGCAGCTGGTGGATGCGTCGGTTACCGACCGTCTTTCCCTCAACAAGCTTTGAATCATCTCCGGAAACAACGTGGTGCGTGATCCGCTGCCCCGAACTCAGGTCCTCCACGAGCTCAAGGTGATTGAAGGTGACCGCAGCCGGGAAGCTCAAGGTCGCTCCGCCGTCGTGATGTTCCACGGTTGCCTCAACCGCGCCGGAGAGCCGACGGTCCAACTCGGCCTTCCACTCCCGGAGCCGTTGCGCGTCCTCGTCGGGAATCAATCCGCGGGTGTCCGGCGGCAGGTTCAGCAGAAGGTTGGCTCCCATACCCACAGACTGGTAGTAGATCGCGAGCAGGTGCCCGGTGGATTTTACTTCGTCGTCCGGGTGCCAGAACCAGCCACGACGGATGGAAACGTCGCATTCGGGCGGCAAGTAGTGCGCAGTTCCGAGCCCCGAGCTGGAGTCCGTGTATTGGGTATCGGACGTGCGGTCCACCACGTAGTTCACGGGATCCAACGCCAGGCCGTTCTCGTTGCCCACCCAGCGGATGGTCGGCTGGCCCATGTTGAAAATCATGGCCTCAGGCTGGTGTTCCTTAACTACCGCAATGATCCTGTCCCAGTCGTACTCCCGGCCCACCGAGCCCGCGCCGTCGAACCACAGCTCCATGAGCGGACCATAGCCCGTGCACAGTTCCGTGAGCTGCTGGAGGTAGAAGTCGTCATAGGCTGCGGAATCGCTGTAGCAGTCGGCGTTCCGGTCCCAGGGTGACAGGTAGAGGCCCAGTCCTATCCCCTGTTCCGCGCAGGCCTGGGCGACGTCGCGAACCACGTCGCCCTTGCCACCGCGCCACGGCGAGGAAGCGACGGAGTAGTCAGTGGTGGTCGTCGGCCAGAGACAGAAGCCATCATGGTGCTTGGCAGTGAGGACCAAGTACCTGGCACCCGCTTCCTTGGCCACGCGAACCCAACTTCCGGCGTCGAGCTCTGAGGGGTTGAAGGTGGAGGCCGGGATGGTGCCGTCGCTCCATTCCTTACCGGCGAAGGTGTTGATGCCGAAGTGGATGAACGCGCCGAATTCCAACTGTTGCCACCGGAGTTGGGCGGGGGTGGGCATCACCTGAGTCACCGAGAAGCTTCCTGTCCGTGGATCAACCACTGTGCCGTGCGAATGATGGTTTGGTCGCCTTGTTCAGTTCGCAGTCCTGCGATGTCGGACCGTGTGACGGCAGCGCCTTCGAAGAGGCTCACTATCGTGGCGGCAACGTCCCTTGTTTCGGGCTCGGTAAGGTCCGGCCTGCCACGCCGGACCACGCCTTGCACACGCGCCGAGTACTGTGAATAGAACGCCCTCACGGCACCGGCCGCTGACTCGTCGGAGGCAGCCATGGCCCAGATTTCCAGGTGCATCCTGACGTCCGCCAGGCCCGAATGCTCCTGGAGCAGCGCCGTGAGCAGGCGGTGGGAATCGTTCTGGGAAAGTTGGCCGGAAGACTCGGCACCGAGCTCAAATCCGGCCGTTTCCTCAAGCCTCCGCAGCGAGCGCTCGAGTGTCCGTTCAAGGACGGAACGGATGAGGTCGGCCCGGGTTGGGAAGTAGTGCTGCAGGTGCCCTATCCGCACACCTGCAGCGGCGGCGAAGTCCCGCATTGCTGCGTTTGCGTTCCCCTTGGTGACCAGCACTTCCTCCGCAGCGTCAAGGAGCGCCGCCTTCCGCAGGGCGCCCTTGCTTTCGGTCATGACCTCAATATTGTCACACCCCACGATTCCAGTTTCGCGAGCTGCGAGGCCGGTTCCAGCACTGATTCAGGGAACAAGACTCCTGCCTGTGCCCCGGCGCCAAGCACCGTGTGGAGTCCCAACAAACCACCCAACGCGGTCAGGTGCGCCTGTCCCTGGGGATCCGAAATGACGGCAGTTCTGGTGCCGCCCGGCCCCTCCACATCCACACGAAGGTGCGCGGTTCCGCCCGATCCCGGCGAGTACAAAAGGGACCGCCGGAGCGGTTCCCACCGTTCTCCGCTCCCCCAGCGGAACAGCCCTATCGTCCTCGCGGCGAGCAACGCCGTCGTGGAGGTGTTGGAACTGAAGCCAATCCTCGTGGCCACCGAGCCGGCGCCGATAGTCAGCGGCAAGGTGAACTGCTCAGGGGTGTCCAGGCGGGCGACTTTGGTGCGGTGGCCGGCAATGTCCACCCAGCGGGTGTCACTGAGGGGACGTACGACGGCGGCCTTACCGCCTTTGCGTACTTCAAAGTCCAGTCCCAGCCGGTCGATAAAGTCGACAGAGTCGGCGCCGGCTTGGTCGTTGGTGTCATAGCGGATGGCGACGTCGATCTGGTCAGCGCCTCCCACTTCCTCAGCCAATGCCGCTGCCACGATGTTGGTAATTCCTCCCATCCAGCCCGAGCTCAACAGCACGGGAGCTTCCGGCTGCATGAGGGTTGCCAGGGTCAGGGCCCGGGTGACACGGCTGGTCCAGCGGGTGACGTCAACATATGGAATCCCGGCCTGGACTGCCGCGCGGAGCACCCTGTCGTCGGGGTCGTTGACCGTGCTGATGACGGCCCTGACGTTGGCTTTGAAGGGTTCCGGCTGGTTGAGGTCCCACCGACGGACGGCAACTCTTTCGCTGGCGAGGCTGCTTCCCCGGTCTGGATTCCTCCCGGTCAGAAGTAGGGGCCACTCCTTCGCGGCGAGTTGGGTGAGGGCAGTTCCGACTGTGCCGTAGCCGCCTGCGATCAGCACAGGGCCGGAGGGATCGAGTTCAAGGAGATCGTTCATAAACTTGATTCTAGGTCATTTGACCTAAAATTGCCTGATGCGTTCACCTTCGTGCCGACGGCGCGTAGGCTGCGGGTATCTACCTGAGGACGCAAAGGAGAGACCATGACCCTTCCTCCAACTCACGAGCCCGAGCCATTCCCACCGGATCCCGGACCCGTGGCGCCACCACCGGACCCCACCACGCCGTTTCCGCCCAGTCCCATTCCAAGCCCCAACCCAACACCTGGCCCGTCACCGGCGCCCGATCCTGGGCCGGTTCCGCCGCACCCGAACCCAGATCCCACCTACTGATCTCCTTTGAGAGTCAAGGGCCGGGGGGGGGGGGGGGGGGGGGGGGGGGGGGGGGCCCCCCCCCCCGGGGGGGCGGCAGGCCGCGCGGGGGGCGCGGGGGGGGGGGGGGGGGGGGGCCCCCCCCCCCCCCCCCCCGTCGCGGATTTCAGACCGTCAGGCGATGGCCCGCTTGATGAGTTCGACGATCTTCGTTTCGACCTCCGGAGTAATCTCCTTGAGGGCAAACGAGGTGGGCCACATGGCGCCGTCGTCGAGCTTGGCGTTTTCTTCGAAGCCGAGCGTGGCGTACCGTGCCTTGAACTTGTGTGAGCTCTGGAAGAAGACGATGTTCTTCCCGTCCCTGGCGTAGGCCGGCATCCCGTACCAGGTCTTGGGCGTCAGTTCCGGCGCGTGTTCCTTGACGATTGCATGGAGCCGTTCGGCCATGACCTTGTCAGACTCAGGCATTTCGGCGATCTTTGCCATCACGTCGGCTTCACCGTCTGCCTTGGACGCCTTCTTGCGCGGAGCCTTCTTCAGCTCCTGAGCGCGCTCCTTCATTGCGGCGCGCTCTTCCTCCGTAAAGCCGTCGTAGGACTTGGTCTTGTTGGTCGTTCCGGTCTCAGCCATGGCAGGCCCCTCTTCTCTGCTGGATATCTTGCGGATATCCCAAAGCTACGGTGCCGGCAGGCTGGATGCTTCTCCGAAACTGCTCAGTTGGGGCTGTGGTGGGTCTCGGGCTACAAAGTCATCGGCACCTTCCTGTCAACAAACGGCGGTCAGGGCGTCGTCGTAAATCGCCAGTGCCTGGCGCACTTCTTCGGGGGTCACGACGGCGGGAGGCACCACGTGCACGCGGTTGTCGGCGATGAAGGGCAACAGTCCGCGGTTGAGCAGTTCCGCTTTGAGCTTGCCCATGAACCCTGCAGTAACGGGCGTGCGGGTTTCGCGGTCTTCGACGAGTTCGAGGGCCCAGAACACGCCGCGTCCGCGCACTTCACCGATGACACCGTGCTTGGCAGCGAGGACCTTCAGGCCGGGCTCCAAGTGGTCGGCGCCGATGCGTGCGGCGTTCCCGATGATGTTCTCTTCTTCGAACGCCTCAATCGAGGCCACGATGGAGGCAGCGGCAAGTGGGTGGCCGGAGTAGGTGAGGCCTCCGGGGAAGACCCTTTCGTCGAAGGTGGCCGAGATTTCTTCGGAGATGATGACGCCGCCCACCGGCACGTAGCCCGAGTTGACTCCTTTGGCGAAGGTGATGAGATCGGGCTTGACGTTGAAGGCGTCCAGGGCGAACCAGTCGCCGGTGCGGCCGAAGCCGGCCATGACCTCGTCCAGGATCAGGACGATTCCGTGCTGATCGCAGAGTGCGCGGACGCCTTCCAGGTAGCCGGGCGGCGGGAGCAGGATGCCGGCGGTGCCGGGAACGGTTTCGAGGAGCACAGCGGCCACTGATTGCGGCCCTTCGAGTTCGATGGTGCGGCGCAGGTGCTGCAGGGCGCGCTCCGCTTCCTGTTCCGGGGTTTCGGCCCAGAACTCGGAGCGATAAAGGTACGGCCCAAAGACGTGGACGTGTCCGCGGGAGTATTCGTTGGGGATGCGGCGCCAGTCACCGGTGGCCACGATGGCTGCACCGGTGTTGCCGTGGTACGAGCGGTAACGGGAGATGACTTTGTCCCGCCCGGTGTGCAGGCGGGCCATGCGGATGGCGTTCTCGTTGGCGTCAGCGCCGCCGTTGGTGAAGAACACCTTGTCCATATTCGACGGCGCGTGGGACAGGACCTTCCGGGCTGCCAGGGCGCGGGTGTGGTTGGCATGCGAGGGTGCAACCGTGGTGAGGGTGTCCAGCTGCTGTTTGATGGCCTCGATCAGGCGCGGGTGCTGGTGGCCGATGTTGGTGTTGACCAGCTGGCTGGAGAAGTCCAGGTACGTCCTGCCTTCGTGGTCCCAGACCGTGCTGCCGGAACCACCGGCGATAGCCAGGGGCTTCAAGGACTTCTGTGCTGACCACGAGTGGAAGACATTGGCCGTGTCCAAGGCAGCAACCTCGGCATTTGACGTGGAAACTGCCAGGGCGGTCCGGGTGGGAGACATTGGAGGGTCCTCTCGAAAGGGCGGGGGCTTCCCTTTCATCATGAGCTTTTGGGAGGAGATGTATCTCTCGACATTTGTATAGTTAGCGGGGTGTGGAACTACGTTTTTCCAAGGAGCGCTTGAGCATGCCGCCAACTATCAACACGATCCTCCACAAGGGCTCGCTGAACCTGAGGCTGGTGACCCCGGAGGCCGCAGATCCCGCGGCGGATGCTTCGGTGTCCTGGGTCCATAGTTCGGACCTTGACGACCCCACCCCGTTCCTCGACGCCGGGCAACTGCTCCTGACGGATGGAACGCAATTTCCTGTCGGCGATGCCCCTGGTTCCCTTTACAGCGATTACGTGGAGCGGTTGGTCAAACACGGGATCAGCGGCCTCGGTTTTGCCACTCAAGTGATCCACGGTGCACTGCCGGCAGGGCTGGTTGAGGCATGCCGGACCCAAGGGTTGCCCTTGCTCGAGGTCCCCGACAGGACTCCCTTCATCGCTGTCATACGGTTCGTTGCGGACTGGTTGGCGAGGGAACAGAACGCGCGGTCTGAGTGGTCGCTCCAAGCCCAACGGGCCATCGCGCGGGCCGCCCTTCGTCCCGACGGACTGCGATCCATATTGGCCGAACTCGAACGGCAACTGCATGGCTGGGTAGCCCTGTTCGACGCCGCAGGAAACCACATCCTGATGCCCAACAACCGTCCCGTGCCCTCTGCCCTGATGCCTGGAGTGGAAGAAGCCGTGCGGAAATCCCTCGACCAAGGATCGCGTTCTGTGTCGCAACTGACGGTCGACGGCGAGCAGATCACCCTGCAGACGCTGGGCCGCAGGCACCATTTGCGCGGAGTCTTGGTCCTGGGCGCCATCGAACCCCTGGACCCGGCCCGCACGGACATCATCAACAGCGTGATTGCTTTGGCAAGCCTTGCACTGGAGCAGACGCGAAACCTGGATACGGCACGCCGCCACCTGCGTGCAGGCGTTTTCGAGCAATTGCTGGCGGGAAGCACGGATGTTGCTGAGCGCACGGCCCGGCAGGTCTGGGGCCGGCTGCCTGCGAACCCCTTGGTGGTGACCTTGGCGCAGCCTCCCGGGCAGGGACAGAACCTCTTGGAAGCGCTGGAGTTGTTGTCGGACGACCACCGCGGTGCCGTCTTCTACGCCCAGCGGAACGAGAACATCGTGGTGCTGGCCGGGCCAGCCCTCCAGCAAAAGGTCACTGTCCTCCTGGAAAGGTACGGCGCAACCGCGGGCTCTTCCGGGGAAACGGACTTCGGCCACCTCGACAAGGCATTGAAGGAAGCCGGGCGATCATTGCAACGGGCGTTGGAACTCTCCCGCCCGCTGGTGGCCTTCGATGAGATTTCGCAAGGCGGGATGCTGGGCCTGCTGCACCGGGAAGAGGCTGGGTCAGTTGCTCGGCGCCTGATTGAGCCGTTGGCCAAGCATGATGAATCGGAGCAGACCCAACTGTTGCCGACGGTCACTGCGTGGCTGGCGAACAACTGCGTCTGGGACCGGACGGCACGGCAGTTGGGGGTTCACCGGCACACTCTCAGGAACCGCATCGATGCTGCGGGCACCGTCCTGGGACTCAACCTCGACAGCCTGCGCGACAGGCTGGAACTGTTCGCCGCCGTCGAGTTCTTGGAAGAGCGTTAGCCCAAAACGGGCGAAAGGTGGAAGAGCGTTAGCCCAAAACGGGCGAAAGGTGAGAGGGCGTCCATCAGGTCAGACGCGCTCTCACCTCCCGGCCACAAAATACGGACGCTCTCTCACCCTTCGTTAGTTTTGCGGGAAGCCCAGGTTGATGCCGCCGTGGCTGGGGTCGAGCCAACGTGACGTGATGGCCTTCTCGCGGGTGAAGAACTGGAAGCCCTGCAGGCCGTAGGCCTTGGAGCTGCCGAAGATGGAGTCCTTGAAGCCGCCGAAGGAGTAGTAGGCCACGGGCACGGGGATCGGCACGTTGATGCCCACCATGCCCACCTCGACCTCGGTCTGGAAGCGGCGGGCGGCGCCGCCGTCGTTCGTGAAGATCGCCGTGCCGTTGCCGAAGGCGCCGGAGTTGATCAGGTGCAGGCCCTCTTCGTAGCTCTTCACGCGGATCACGGCCAGCACGGGGCCGAAGATTTCCTCGGTGTACACCCGGGAGGTGACCGGGACGTCGTCGATGAGCGTCGGGCCAAGCCAGAAACCGTTCTGGTCCCCGTCCACCTCGATGCCGCGGCCGTCCACCACGACCTTGGCGCCGTCCTCGATGGCGACGTCAATGTAGGACGCCACCTTGTCGCGGTGCTGGCGGGTGACAAGCGGGCCCATATCGCAGTTGCGTCGGCCATCGCCGATCTTCAGGGTGGACATGCGGTCGGTGATCTTCCCGATCAGCGCATCGGCGACCGGTTCGACGGCGACCACCACGCTGATGGCCATGCAGCGTTCACCGGCGGAACCGAAGCCGGCGTTGATGGCGGCGTCGGCAGTCAACTCGAGGTCGGCGTCGGGCAGGACCAGCATGTGGTTCTTCGCCCCGCCCAGCGCCTGGACGCGCTTGCCGTTGCGGGCAGCGGTCTCGTAGATGTACTGGGCAATCGGGGTGGAACCGACAAAGGAAATCGCTTTGACGTCCGGGTGCTCCAGAAGCCCATCCACTGCTTCCTTGTCGCCGTGCAGCACGTTGAAGACACCATCAGGAAGCCCGGCCTCGGTGAACAGGGCAGCGAGCCAGTTGGCCGCCGTCGGGTCCTTTTCGCTCGGCTTCAACACCACGGTGTTGCCGGCGGCGATGGCGATCGGCAGGAACCACAGCGGCACCATGGCCGGGAAGTTGAACGGGCTGATGATCCCCACAACGCCCAGCGGGGCCTTGGTGGAGTAAACGTCGACGCCGGTGGAGACATTTTCTGAATGCTCACCCTTGATGAGGTGCGGGAAGCCGGTGGCCAGTTCCACGACTTCCTGGCCGCGGGTGATTTCACCGAGGGCGTCGGAGACCACCTTGCCGTGCTCGGAGGTGATGATGCCGGCGAGTTCGCCCTTGCGCTCATTCAGCAGTTCCCGGAAGCGGAAGATGATTTGCTGTCGCTTGGTGATGGACATATCGCGCCAGGCCGGGAATGCCTTGTGGGCCGAAGAGATGGCCGACTCGATGTCTTCCGCGTTCCCGAGGTTGACCAGCTTGGTTTCCCGGCCGAGGGCCGGATCGAAGACAGGGGCCGTGCGATCCCCGGCCGACGGCGACTCGGCGCCACCGATCCAGTGCGGGACGACGTGGAGTTGGTTGATTTCAGTCACTGCATTCTCATTTCTTACGGCGGATCGATGTGCGAAGCATCTGGTTCCACCGTAGGGAAGGGACCTGCAGGAAGAGGCACTACATTCAGCGAAAAGCTGTTTGCTGAATAGACAAATGTACAGACCGCAGGGCCGGATACTACGGCGCGTCCGTGGATCCTGCAGGCCCCATCCGCCACGGTGACAACCTCGGCGACGCCGATCCGTGGACGGACACCTGGTTCTACGCGAACCCTGTGTTCATCGACGTCACCGGATAATCCCCAACTCCTCGAGCTGCGCGGACATCCCGGCACCGTCCGGGGCGTAGATCCACGGGACGCCAGGAGTGGGCTGGCCCCCGGACTTGGAACGGCCACCGGCGAGTACGGCTTCGCCGGCCGAGAGTTGGCGGATCGCGATTGCCCTGACGTTTTCGGGATGCTGCTGGGCGAATTCGGAATAGATGGCTTCGTCATGTTGCCCGTCGTCGCCGACCAGCAGCCACTTGACGTGCGGGAACTCTTCGGCGAGGCGCTCCAGGGAGTTCCTCTTGTGCTCCTGGCCGCTGCGGAACCAGCGGTCAGGGGTGGGGCCCCAGTCGGTCAGGAGCTTGGGGCCCGCAGGATACAAATTGCGCGACAGGAACCGTGACAGCGTGGGTGCCACGTTCCACGCTCCCGTGGACAGGTACAACACGGGAGCTGAGGGGGCTGTCCGGGCAATCCGTTCGTACAGCACGGCCATCCCGGGGGTGGGCGTCCTCGCGTGCTCGTTAAGGACGAACGTGTTCCAGGCGGCCAGGAACGGACGGGGCAGCGCAGTGACCATGACGGTGTCGTCGATGTCGGATACGACGCCGAAGTCTGCGTCGTCCGCGACAATCCGTACGGGCGCCTCCACTACCCGGGACTCACCGGACTGCAGCGTGATGGCGTGCCACCCGGCGTCGAGGGCTACCGGGATCCGAGCATCCACCACTCCGCCGCGGTCTGCGACGACGTCATGAACGGTGCCGTCGATAGTGACTTTCACTGCGGCGTTGGCCACGGGGGCACTCGTGAAGTTTCGCCAGCCGCGCATGCTTTCCTGCAACGGCTTGGCGTGGCCCGCAGCGTCCCGGGGATCGCTCCGTACAACCCTGGCGAGAACCCGGACCCAGGACGTGGAACCGTAGCCCGTATAGGGAATTACTGTCTCTACCCGGCCACGCCGGATGGCAATGCGGGTCTGGAAACCCAGCCACGCGTCGTCGAGCCTCATGGCGAGGTGGCGACGTGCGTTGGCCGCCGGTTTGGGCCCGTCGCTTTCAACGGCGTCGGACTGGGGGCGCGGTTTCATGGGACGGGGAGACATGCGTCCAGTCTTCCACGGCATGCCCCCTAACGCAGCCGGAGCAGCGGGTGCGATGACCAGACCCGAAACCAGCGTGTCCGAACCATTGACATCGGTGGAGTGATAAAGGATCCGCCGCGCGTTGACGTAGCGCAGGTCACGACTTATGATTTTATGAATCGATTCAAGATGTAACTTTCCTCACGCTGAATGAGCACCGCATTGTTCAGTCTTGGATGGGAAGAGTTCTTGTTCCTTGCCAACGACGACATAGGAGTTCAGCCGCAATGAGCGTCATGCACGGGAGGGATCTCCCCTCCACCCAGAGCGAAGCCACCGGCCACAAGGATCCCAGGAAAGCCGCGATGAGCGGCTGGATCGGAAGTGCGCTGGAGTACTACGACTTCGCCCTGTACTCACTGGCAGCGACCCTGCTTTTCCCCACTATCTTCTTCCCCACCGAGAATCCCACCGTCGGCATTATCGCCTCGCTGGCCACCTACGCGGTGGGCTATGTTTCCCGCCCGCTCGGCGCCGTCGTCCTGGGTGCCTACGGTGACCGGCACGGCCGCAAAAAGGTGCTCGTGTTCGCGATGCTCCTCATGGGCTTCGCCACCTTTGCCGTGGGGCTCCTGCCCACCTACGGCCAAGTGGGACTTCTTGCGCCCGTCCTCCTGGTAATCCTCCGCCTGGTCCAGGGTTTCGCGGTCGCCGGCGAACTGGGCGGCGCCAGCGCGATGATCGTGGAGCACTCCCCCGATTCCAAGCGCGGCTTCTTTGCCAGCTTCAGCCTGCAAGGCACGCAGGTGGGCTCCATCCTCGCCACAGCCGTCCTGATTCCACTCGCCGCCCTCCTCCCGGAAGAACAGTTCCACTCATGGGGCTGGCGCCTGCCCTTCCTGCTCAGCGCAGTCGTGATCATCGCCGGGTACGTGATCCGCCGCCGCGTGCAGGAGCCGCCCGCCTACCTGGCACAGTCCGAGGACGCCACCGCCAAGCGCAGGTTCCCCTTGGTCGACCTCCTGCGCACCCACCCCTGGGTCCTGGTCCGGTGCATCCTCATGACCTTCACCAACGTCATCGGCATGGCCACCCTCATCTTCGGCGTCTCCTTCGCCACCCAGAAGGGCTACGGCATCGGCTTCTCCAGCAGCGAGTTCCTTTGGGTCACCATGGCTGCCAACGTGGCCGCGGTAGCCACCATCCCGTTGTTCGGCGCCCTGTCCGACCGGATCGGCCGGCGTGCCCTCATGGTGGCCGGTGGAATCTCCGGCGGACTGCTGACCGTGGGGTACCTCTGGGCGATCGAACAGCGAAGCCTGCCGTTGGTGTTCATCTGCGTTGTGATCGTGCAAGGCATCCTCTTCCAGATGTGGAACGCCACCTTTGCCACCTTCTTCCAGGAGCAGTTCCCCATGCGGATGCGGGTGACGGGCTTCGCGGTCTCACAAAACATCGGCCTCATGATCGCGTCGTTCTTCCCGAGCCTTTTCACAGCGATCGCTCCCCCGGGATCAGCGAACATCCCCATGGTCATCGGCCTGACCACACTGGGAATCTGCCTTGTCTCGGCGGTAGCCACCCTGCTGTCTTCGGACACCAAGGGCAAATCCCTGGAGGACCTCGAGGTCCGCTAGATCGTCAAGGAGCCCAAGGCCTCAGGAAGCCTGCGTCGCGCGCCTCCTGAGCCACGCGGCACGCACCTGATCGCGGATGGTGCGCTGGCTGCGACGGCTGACCAGGATCACTGATGCGACGCCCGTGGCGAGGACGATCGCTCCGCCAGCGGCCACCGCCCATCGAGCACCAAACTCCGTGCCGATCCAGCCCATCAGGGGAGCACCAATCGCCGTTCCCCCTTGCAGGATGGCAAGGTACAGGGCGAGGACCCGTCCCCGGAACTGTGGTTCCACGGACAACTGGATAGTGGTGTTGCAGCTGTTGAGGAACGTAATGGAGGCGAGGCCAACGGGGATGAGGACGGCCGCATAGATCCAAAACGTGGGCGAGATGCTGGCCAGGAGGGTGAAGGCCCCCAAGGTCAAGGCACCCCCCAGCATGAAGCGCAGACGGGGACCGGACCGTCGGGCGGCCAGCAGGGCGCCTGCGAGTGTTCCCACGGCCATGATGGAGCCGAGGAGTCCAAATTCTTCAGGACCCATGCCGAATTCGGTGGTGGCCATCAGGGAGTTCGTGACAGCGAAGTTCATGCCGAAGGCACCCAGGAGCCCCACCATGACGAGGATGAGGACCAGGTCCGGACGCTGACGCACGTAGCGCAGGCCCTCCGCCACTTGGTGCTTGCCGCGAACCACCGGGACGCTCGGCTCGAGCTGGGAGATCTTGACGCGGAAGAGCGAAATGATGACCGCCACAAAGCTCGCGGCGTTCAGGAGGAAGACGGGCCCCGTACCGATCCACGCGATGAGCACGCCGGCAACGGCCGGGCCGGTCAGCCGGGCACTGTTGAACGACGCGGAATTGAGGGCCACGGCATTGGAGATCTTGTCCGGTCCTACAAGTTCGGAAACGAACGCCTGCCGGGCCGGGCCGTCGATCGCTGCAGCAAGTCCGAGCGCAAGGGCAGCGAGGTAGACATGCCACAATTGCGCCCAGCCCATGACCACCAGCAGGCCAACGATCAGCCCACAGACCCCCATCGCGGCCTGGGTCCACAGCAGGATCACGCGCTTGCGGTACCGGTCGGCAAGTACGCCGGCGTAGGGGCCCAGCAGCAGCATGGGGAGGAACTGAAGTGCCGTAGTGATGCCAACGGCCGTACCGGAGTGGTTGGTGAGGACAGTCAGGACCAGCCAGTCCTGGGCTACTCGCTGCATCCAGGTGCCGACGTTGGAGACCAGCGCACCGCCCGCCCAGACCCGGTAGTTGGGGTTCTCCAAGGCCCGGAACATGGCACTCACTTGGCGCTCATTTCCTGCATGATGTGCGCGGCGCGGCTGAGCGTCAGTCGGTCCTCCTCGCTAAGTCCTGCGACTCGCTGGGCCAGCCAGGCAGTCCGCTGGCTGCGTGCCTCCGCCAGGACTTCCTGGCCTGCGGGAGTGATGCTGATGTGGACTTGCCGCCCGTCTCCGGGGTGCGGCTGCCGGGCAGCGAAACCTTGGTCCGTCAAGGCGTTCACAATCCGGGTCATCGACGGGGCCTGGACGTGCTCGCGTTCGGCCAATTCGCGGAGTGTCTGCGAACCGGCGTTGAGGTGGGCGAGCACTGTGTACTGGCCGGGGGTAATGACATCGCCCGTGGCTTCGATCCGGAGCCTGCGCGAAGTGCGCATCACGGCGGTACGAAGATCGATGGCCAGGATATCCGCCCGAATGCCGTCGGATTCCTGGGCTGTGGCTTGGGTTTTAGTTGCTGTGCTGGTTTTAGTTGCTGGCTTGCTTGCCGTCACTGGGAGGCGCCTCCTGAGGTGCGATAATAGTTAGCAATGCTAATTAGCTCCGCTAACCATTATGCTCCCCTTCACCTCCAGCTGTCGAACGGTTCGCCGTGGCTAACGCTTCGCGACCGTGTCCTGCGTCGATGTCCGCAGTCGGTACAAGGACGTGGTGGCGGTGATGTACAGGTCGCGGCCATCGGCTCCGCCAAAGCAAAGGTTGGAGACTCTTTCCGGAACGTCGACGGCGGCCAGCAACCCGCCGTCGGGCGAATACACGCGGACCGATGACCCAGCTGACGTCCACACCCTACCGTCGACATCAACGCGGAATCCGTCCGATGCCGCGTCATCTTCAAGCTCAACAAACGTCCGGCCTTCCCCGCAAACGCCGCCCTCAACGGGATAAACAGCGATCCGGAAAGGCACCCCGAGTCCCGGACCCGCCGAGTCAGCGACGTACAGCAGCGACTCGTCCGGAGAGAACGCCAGGCCATTGGGGTGAACAAGGTCCGTCACCACCGGCGTCAGCTCTTCCGTTCCCGGGTCGAAGCGGAAGACGTAGCAACCACCGTATTCCTGCTCGCCCTCGTGGCCTTCGACGGTCCCGGGCAGGATTCCGTACGGTGGATCCGTAAACCAGACTGTGCCATCGCCGGCCACCACGACGTCGTTGGGCGAATTGAGCCGATGTCCGCCGAACGAATCGACGATTCCCGTCACCACGCCGTCGTGATCCCGCTCAACGCGCCTGCGGCCATGGCTGCACTGCACCACGCTGCCGTCGTGGTCGAGGGTACGCCCGTTGGTGTATTCGACGGCGGTGGCATACTCACGCGTCCGACCAGTGGCGGGCGTGAACTCGAGAATCCGGTTGTTGGGGATGTCGCTCCAGCGAACCGTCTGCGACGCAGGAACCCAGACTGGCCCCTCCGCCCACACAGTGCCTTCGAACAGCTTCTCCAGGGTGCCCGTGATCAGATTCTCCATGATTTGAGACTAGTCGTTGGCAGGTTCCGGGCTGGCCTTCCCTGCCGGTTCCGTCCTGCTGCCCTTGCCCTCCGACGGCATCGCCAGAACTGCCACGACCGTGAGGATGGCACTGACAAGCACAGCCATGAAGACGGCAGCGGATGCGTGAACTGTGGTTTGAGGATCGGGGCCGCCGCTTGGACCGTTGGCATAAATGGCGTTGGCCACCGCCCCGAACACGGCTACACCGATGGAGCTGCCGATGGAACGCGCAAAGAGGTTGGTCCCGGTGACGACGCCGCGCTCATTCCATTCGACGCTGGTCTGGGCGGCAATGAGGCTTGGAGTTGCCACCAGGCCCAACCCGAGTCCAACGATGAAACAGGCAACCGCCACCAGCAGAACGCTGGGCGACGAGGCGGTGAGGGCCAGGACGGCGGTGCCAACCACCGTGATCACGATGCCAATGATGGCCGTCCGCTTGAACCCGATCCGGAGGTAGAACCGGCCGGCTTGGGAAGCGCTGATGGGCCAGCCCAGCGTCAATGCTGCCAACGCAAGGCCAGCCAGGAGCGGTGACGTGGACAGTGCGCCTTCCAGGAAGGTGGGCACGTAGGAGGTGAGCCCCAGCATCACCGCGCCGACCCCGAAAGCGACCATCGCCGTCGTCGCCAGCAGCCTGCGCGAGACGACCCAGGGCGGCAGGACCGGCTCCGACGCCTTCCGCTCCACCAGGAGGAACGCGATCAGCACCACGGCTCCCCCGGCAAATACAGTGATGCTGATGGGTGAGTTCCACGGCCAGGCCTGGCCCCCTTGGAGCGCCCCCAGGATGAGCAGGCTCAGGGAGATCGTCAGCAGTCCGGCTCCCAGGTAGTCGATGCGGTGCTTGGTACGCTCCACGTTCTCGTGGAAAGTACGGATCAGCATCCAACCCGCCAGGAGGCATAGAGGGATGTTGATGAGGAAGATCCCACGCCAGATTTCCAACGATGCGAACACGCCACCCAGTGTTGGCCCCACCACGGAAGAAACGGCCCACACGCTCGCCAGGTAGCCCTGCACCTTCGCCCGCTCCGCAAGCGTGTAGATGTCGCCTGCAATGGTGATGGCTACAGGCTGCACGGCTCCCGCACCGAGCCCTTGAAGCACGCGGAATGCGATGAGCGCCGGCATGCTCCACGCCACTCCGCAGAGAATCGATCCGAGCAGGAAAAGGCCGATGCCAAGGAGTATGACCGGTTTGCGGCCCAGGACATCCGAGAGTTTGGCGTAGACAGGGACGGACACCGCCTGGGCCAACAGGTATGCGGAAAAGAGCCACGGGAATGAGGAGAACCCGCCGATGTCATCAACGATCGATGGCACCGCCGTGGCAACAATTGTGGCATCGATCGCCACCAGGCCCGTGGAGAGCATCAAAGCAATCAGAATGGGTCCACGACGGGATCGGAACCCGATTCCGTCATCGGTCACTGTGGTCATCTGCCCGTCCAATCGTGCTCGTCCAATCCTGCTCGTGGAGCCGCTCAAATCCGTCAAGGAGGAGGTCGAGGGCAAACTCGAACTCGAACTGGTCATCGCAACCGGACCCTACAACGGACTCATCCTCATGTGCTGCCGCCAAGGCAATCCGAAAGAGATTCGGGTAGCTCTCGGCCATCTGCCTCGCCATGGCGGTCCGGACCTCGGCCGGCATGCTTTGCTGCCCGCCGGCATCCCGCCCCGCCGAGTCGTCGAAGACCTCTTGGGTGAACCCCCACATCCGGCTGCCCAAGGCGTGCATGACGTGGTGCGTGAGATCCACGGATAACCCTCCCCCAAGGAACATTCCCACAAAGCCGTCCATGTACTCGAGTACGGCCGGCGTGGTGGTGGTGCGGGTCTCAATCACAGGGCGGGCCCAGGGGTGCCGCAGGAGTGCCCGCCTGGCCGAAAGCACCCGCAGCCGGACGGCAGACTTCCACGGCGCCTCCGGAACGGGCGGGTCGATTTCGCTGACAAGGGTGTCCACCATGCCGTCCAGGAGTTCTTCCTTGTTGGCGACGTGCTTGTACAGCGCCATCGGAACAACGCCGAGTTCCTGCGCGAGCCGACGCATGCTCAGTGACTCAATTCCCACCTCGTCGGCCAGCGCGACGGCGGCTTCCAGCACGCGGTCGCGGTTCAGGGGTACGCGTCGGGCTGCTTCCGCCAGCTGGGTCATATGACATGCCTTCCGAAAAGTACCGCAAGGACCGGAGTCCGGGGGGGTTGACAGGTATACAGCGTACACCTAGCCTTTCCAACATGAAGGTGTACGCCGTACACCTTCCAGGACGCCGGTCACCAAAGAGCGCAAGGCAGAGCCATGACAGCACGAACCACCACATCCCCCCGCGGCAACCACCAGGCAAAGTGGGCGGTGCCCGCGGCCTTGATCGCACTCAGCCTCATCCCGGTCATAGCCGGTGCCGCCCGCCTCTCTGAATTGACGGGCGGCGCACCCACTCCGCAAAACGCCAGGTTCTTCGGTTCGCCCATCCCGGTGATAACCCACATCGTCACCGTGACGGTTTACAGCTTGCTCGGGGCTTTCCAGTTCATCCCTTCGCTTCGGCGCGGCAAGCGGTCATGGCACCGGATGGCCGGACGCATCCTTGTGCCGGCCGGCTTGCTCGCTGCCCTGTCCGGCGTATGGATGTCCATGTTCTACGACCTCCCCGAAGGCGACGGCGAGGCGCTTCTGGTCCTTCGGCTGATCTTTGGTTCGGCCATGGTCGCGAGCATCATCCTGGGACTCTTTGCGATTCGACGCCGGGACTACGCCACCCACGGCGCATGGATGACGCGGGCCTACGCAATCGCCCTGGGGGCCGGAACGCAAGCCCTGGTCATCCTGTCGTGGATACTGGTTGCCGGCCCCACCAACGAGACAACACGGGCAATACTCATGGGCGCCTCCTGGGTCATCAACCTTGCGGTGGCCGAGTACGTCATCCGCAGGCGCGCCAGGATGGCCGGCCACGCCTCAAGCACGGCGGGCCGGGCCGTTAAACCGGAAACGACGACGGCGGGCCACCCGTCGGTTCCATGAGGAACCAAGGTGACCCGCCGCCGTCGTCAGCGTTCAATGAACGGCGAAGTCCGGAAGACCCTAGTCGTTGATCAGGTCGTGAACAACGATGGTCTGGTCGCGGTCCGGGCCGACGCCGATGGCCGAGAAGCGCGTTCCGGAGAGCTTTTCCAGGGCCAGCACGTAGTTGCGGGCGTTCTCCGGGAGGTCCTCCAGGGTGCGCGCACCGGTGATGTCCTCGGTCCAACCGTCGAAGTACTCGAAGATCGGGACAGCGTGGTGGAACTCGGTCTGCGTCATGGGCATCTCGTCGTGGCGGACACCGTCGACGTCGTAGGCGACGCAGACAGGGATCTGCTCGATGCCCGTGAGGACGTCCAGCTTGGTGACGAAGTAGTCCGTGAAGCCGTTGACGCGGGAAGCGTGGCGGGCCAGGACGGCGTCGTACCAACCGCAGCGGCGGGGACGGCCGGTGTTCACACCGAACTCGCCACCGGTCTTCTGCAGGTAAACACCCATCTCATCGAACAGTTCCGTGGGGAACGGCCCGGCGCCAACACGCGTGGTGTACGCCTTGATGATGCCGATGGAGCGCGAGATGCGGGTAGGGCCAATGCCCGAACCAACGGAGGCGCCGCCTGCAGTCGGGTTGGACGAGGTGACGAACGGGTAGGTGCCGTGGTCGACGTCCAGGAACGTGGCCTGGCCACCTTCCATGAGGACGACCTTGCCCTCATCCAGTGCGTTGTTGAGCTCGAGGGTGCTGTCGATGACCAACGGGCGCAGGCGCTCGGCGAAGGACAGGAAGTACTCCACGATCTCGTCAGCAATGATGTCGCGGCGGTTGTACACCTTGACCAGGAGTTCGTTCTTCTGGCGCAGCGAACCTTCCACCTTCTGGCGGAGGATGGACTCGTCAAAGACGTCCTGGACGCGGATGCCGAGGCGGGCCACCTTGTCCATGTAGGCCGGACCGATGCCGCGGCCGGTGGTGCCAATGGCGCGGCTGCCAAGGAAGCGCTCGGTGACCTTGTCCAGCACCTGGTGGTAAGGGGCAACCAGGTGGGCGTTGGCCGAGACGCGCAGGCGGGAAGTATCCGCGCCACGGGCTTCGAGGCCATCGATTTCCTGGAACAGGGCCTCGAGGTTCACCACGCAGCCGTTGCCAATAATAGGAATTGCGTTGGGGCTCAGGATGCCCGCGGGAAGGAGCTTCAGCTCATACTTCTCACCGCCAACAACCACGGTGTGCCCGGCGTTGTTACCGCCATTGGGCTTGACCACGTAGTCAACGCGGCCACCGAGCAGATCGGTTGCTTTGCCTTTGCCTTCGTCGCCCCACTGGGCTCCGACGATCACGATAGCGGGCATGGGATCCTCCCCCATTCTTTCGGGCGAGACACTGGCCGGATGACCAGAACTCGACGCCGTACATGAGAATGCCCCGACGTTACCGGTGCAGCCTGCCGCGAGCGGCGACCTACGCAAGAGTTTCGGGGCTCTTACCAGCCAAGTTTAGCCGATGACACCGCTTTCTCTGGTGTCAAGGTGTCTTGGAAGGCGGCAGGGTGAAGTTTTCTTCAGTGAAACCTGGGACGGGCCATCTCTAAGCGGCCGGCAGGTTCCGGCAGTTGCCGCCCAGTCCAAGGATGAGTCCCGCATTCGTGGCCACTGAGGCCGGCTGGGAGGTCCACCCGTACCGCTTCACCACAATGGCGAGTTGGAGTTCCGTGCCAAGGCCCAGCAGACCGCCCAACAAATTGGTGGCAACGTCCGTGGTGTATCCGCCTGCCGCTGTTCCGGTAGTGTTCCCAGCCAACGAGTAGCCGGTCAGTGGCGCCAGAAGGGACCCCAGGCCACTGGTGGAAGCCTGCATTTCTGCATCCGCCAGTGCGTAGCCTGCTGGTGGTTTCCAGTACACCCGCACATAGGCGCCCAGACCGGCGATCCCGTTGTTGTACACACATGGACCGTTGAGTGTTGGAGCCGGGATGGTCACCGTGCCGAAGCTCCCCGCCGAGTACTGATCGCGTTGCCATGCCGCTTCCGTGACGGCCGGCGGGTTCACCGCGGAAAACACGACGGCGAGGGGCAACGCCACCGTCAGTCCAACCCGCGCCCGCTTGAACATATTCACCCGGCAGCACCCCGCAAACGGGCAAGTCCAAACCCTGCCGCGACCGCCCCGAAACCGAGGAGCGCAAACCCTCCCAGGCGAAAACCGGTGTCTGCCAGGATTCCCGACGACGGCCCGGCCGGGTTTCCGGGGACGCCCGGCCCACCCGTGTCGTCCCCTGACCCGTGGACGCCCACCACGATCTGCGTACGACTCCCCTGCACCTCACGGGGCACGTCCTCGGCCAACGTTGCTGTCAGGAGGACGTAGGCGTTGGTCGATTCGGCACTGCCGGGTTCCATGAGGTCCACCTGCACACCCCCGGCAGTGTCCAGCGATGTCCGCCCCAACAAGACACGCTGGCCCTCCGCGCAGGAGCTTCCCTCCCAGGGTTGCGAGCAAGCCTTGAGCTCCACGCTCAGGAAATCCCGCAGCACCTCCGTTGACGCCGGCTCGGTTTGCAGCCCGACGTCGAGGGATGTGGCAGGTTCGCCGCGAACATGGACATCCACCGCCCAATCCGCACTGCCGCCCGGGGTGAGCCGATGCACTTGGCCGGCTGGACCGGCGTCGAGCTCCAACCAACCCGAAGCCTCCCCATCGGCGGCAACCGCGGGTGCGGCACCCAGCAGCAGCCCTGCCGCAACGGCTGCCGTCCACAACCCACTACGCCGCCACATGCTGCCCGCTCCTGCGCCGGCTCGGATTCCTTGGCCACAGGACCCAGGTCACCAGCCCGGAGACAGCAATAGTTGTGGCGCCAAGAACCACCGGATTGGCGGCCGCGGACAGTGGCTGGGCGAGCCCCGGCACGGACCAGAGGACCAGCCGGACCTTCTCCACCACATAGGGTGCCGGATCCGCTTCGGTGTTGGCATCACCCTTCATGGTGATGGTTCGCGCAGATCCGTCCGCAGGCTCCACTGTTTGGACCCTGTGCGTGATGGGCAGCTTCCCCGGCCTGTCCACGGTCACGACGTCGCCTGCGTTGATCCCGCTGGCAGGGATCTCACGGACCACGGCGAGCGAACCCGCCGGGATACCGGGCGACATCGACCCCGTCTTGAACATGATCAGCGTGATGTTGAACAGCAGTGCGCAGATCACCGCCAGGATGCACACAGCCCCGCCTGCGGCCGCGATGTTCAACAGGACTTCCCGCAGCCGGCTGCGGAACGGGCGGCGGCTCATGAGCTTGAGGTGGCAGTAAATTGCCAGGTTGCGGTGGCGGTCTGGCCTTGCAGGGCATTGTTTGCGCCAAGGGGAAGGGTGACCTCGAAGCAGAACTGCGTCGGAGCCCCGGGAAGCGTCGCTGTTGCGGCGGCCAGGGGATTTACGACGCCGGCCGCCTGCCCTTGCGTGAACGGTTTGGCTCCGTCGCTGCCCACCACGAACGTTGGCGTCCCGGTAAACGACGACGCGTCGCAGGTGGCCGACCGGACCACGCGGTATCGGAGCGCCGCCCCCAGGTCCGCGTTTCCGGTACCGCTGCTGGTCACCACCGGAACCCCGAGGACCACCTCGCCGGCTACCGAGGTGGCTTTGGTCCGGATGGCGAACGGTGCATAGGCCACAGTGCCAGGGCTCATCGCAGTAGCGGCGAACACCAGCGTGCCGCCCGGAGACACGTCATTGGTATTCCATGCGCCTGCGGCGCTGTACGGCTTGGTGACATTGGATTCCGTTTGGAAAACGCTCGCCCCGAAGGAGCCACCGGCAAAGTCGCTGTCAGTCCAGGACGCCAGGGTCACTGAGCTGCCGAGCCCCAGCACCAACGCCCCGGCGAGGATCGCACGGATGCGCAGGGCAACCGCACCGTGCTTGGTCTTGGCTTGTCGACGACCCATGGATCACTGCGATTGCGCGGCGAATTCCCAGGTGGTGGTCCCGGTTTGGGACTGGACGAGGTCATCGTCGGCCGTGATCCGGAAGCACAGGTTCACTGCATCGCCCGGATTGGTGCCCGCTCCCTGCGTCAGCGCAAAGGTGACACTGCCCGGCGTCGTCCCCAGTACTTGTCCGGCTGCCACCAACGTGGTGTCCACTGGTTCGGCGCACCCAAAATCCGTCGATTGCGTGAGGGAGTACGTGAGACCAGTCAGTGCACCCGTTGATGCTTCAGTTGAGACGGTGACGGTGGCGTCGTTGGTGGTGGCATCATCCAGCCTGACCGCGAAGGGCGCCGTGACCACGTCCCCGGGTGAAAGGTTGGACGGCGTGGCAGTGAAGCCAAGCGTTGCCGGTGTCGCAACCGGGTTCTCTCCGAACGCCGTGCCGTCCGTGCTGCCCTCAAGGTTGAACGAACCAGCGGTGAAGGTGCCTTGGGCAAATTCGGAGTCGTTCCACGCCGCCAAGGTAATCGCAGCGCCTACTCCGAGTACCAGCCCACCGGCCAGGAAAGCGCGGACCTTGGGTGCCTTGCTGTGACGCTGCCTTGTTTCCGGTGAAGCTACTTCATGTGCAACCATTGTTCCCCCGAGATGAGTGTTGGCGCGTGACGGGTCGCCAAATGGCTCCCCTTCCAACCCATCTTCTACTCGGGTGGACAGCAGCGGCGCCGACCGGCACTTAAGGGTTAATCACTCACCGGCCACGAACTGCAGCGCAGCTTCGGCGAACGCGGGCCACTCTTCGTTGGAGGAAAAAGGTACTTCAACCCAGTCCTTGAACGGGCGCTTCATTCCTGACGGATCAAACAACACCGCGCCCGGCAGATCAAGCGCACGGGCGTGCTCCGCGGTGTCCCGGCCGAGTTTGAAGACCACCTTGTCGCCGTTCAAGCAGGCCAACGCCTTCTTGTTCAGCATGAGCGAACTGGCCCCGAACATCTTTCCCATGACGACGCCGGCCGCGGCAAGTTCTGCGCCCAGGCCCTCGAAAGCGGAAAGGGCGGCAGCGGACGGTTCTTGTTTCTCCATATGCCGCATCATGCACGACCCCGCGGGCCGTCGTCGAGACTTGACCGCCGCCGTCGAGATACCCGACACGTTTCCGGGCAACACGCCGCGTCGCATTTCGGGGCGCGCCGGAGCGGGCCCCGTTAACCCCCATAGTCCGGTAAGGTTAGTTAGCCCCCAACAGCACCCTTTGAGGTTCGGCTGCGGCATGCCCGCGGCCCCTTGGAATGGTGCGCTGTAACACCTAGGAGACCTAACCCCTGATGCAAGAACTGGCGACTGAATCACCCGAAGAAATCCTCTGGAACCGCCGCTACGAACCGCACATCGCCGAGGTCAACGAGCTGTGCGACTCCATCAAGGAGCAGAAGCCGGGCAGCGAGGTCCTTTACATCGACCCCGCCCACAGCATGGATGACTGCCGCATCGTCAGCCTTTTCTCCAATCAGCGCACCAACACCGGCGAGGGCTTCATCACCCCTGGTGACGACGAAGCCGCCACCCGCATGCTCGGCATGCAGTGGCAGCTTGGCCTCCGCCCCGAGCTCATGATTCCGTGGAACGCGTACCCGTGGATCGAACCCACCGAAGAACCGGGCAAGCTCACGCCGGCCAACATCACCGAAGGCCTCAAGCCTTTGCTGCGCCTCCTCCAGCTCCTCCCGCGCACCTCCGCACTGGTGGCGCACGGCAATGAGGCCCACCGCCTCGCCGACCAGCTCATGAAGGCTGCTCCGGCCAGCATCGCCCGCCGCGGCTTCAAGACCTTCAAGGTCCGCTCGCTCGGTGGCCGCTCCTTCGCCGGAACTCCGGCACGCCAGCAGGAATACCTGGATGCCATCCACGGCGCCTACGCCGAGGCCATGGCACGCACGGGCATCCCCCGCAAGGCCTAGCCGTACCCAACTGAGTCGCATTTGTGCGCGTTTTGAGCGCTCAATACGCGCACAAATGCGACCTACTTGGGCGAATTAACGACGACGGCGGCCCTCACCTTTTGGTGGGGGCGGCTGTCGTACGTTGGGGTGCTTGTTTTGGGGTGGAGGCGTTAGCCGACCAGCATGCTCCGGAGGTCCTTGAGGATCAGCTGGGCGCCGGTGGGGCCGAGGCCGAGGAACCAGACGTCGTCGCTGACGGCCTTGGCCTGGCCGGCTTTGACGGCACCGAGCTTAGGCCAGACAGCGCCTTCAACCACGGACGTTTCGCCGGTGGCAGCGGGGTCACCGTAGCTGCTGTAGAAGATCCAGTCTGCATCCCCTTGCTCGATGTTTTCGGCCGAAATCTCGGCGGCGAGTTCGTCAATATTCTGGTTCTCGGGACGGTCCAGGCCAGCGTCCTTCAGGATGACGCCGATCAGTGACTTGTTCGCATAGAGGCGGATCTTGCCCGGCAGGAAGCGGACCAGCGAGATTTTGGGATCGCCCTTGACGTCTGCCTTGAGGGCGTCCGCTTCCGTTTGGTAGTCGTTCAAGGCCTTGACGGCTTTGTCTTCCTCGCCCAAGGACTTGCCCACCAGGAGGAAGTTCTCTTTCCACGGGAAGCCGGGGCGGATGCTGAAGACTGTGGGGGCAATGGCGGACAGTTGCTTGTACAGTTTGTCGGCGCGGAGCTGGCTGCCCAGGATGAGGTCCGGCTTCAGCGCAGCGATTGCTTCGAGGTTAAGGTCCTGGATGGTGCCTACCGAAGCCACATCCTTGACCTTGTCAGCCAAGTACGTGGGGACAGGGTTGGCGCCTTCGGTGGTGGCCATCCCTACCGGCGTGATGCCAAGGGTCACGACGTCGTCCAGCTCCCCGGTGTCGAGGACCACCACGCGTGTGGGCTTCTTCTCCAAGGTGGTCTCACCGTTGGCGTGCTTCAGGGTACGCGGGAAAACGCCGGGGGCGGCGTCCGTGCCGAGCTTGGCCGTTTCCTGGTCCGCAGTAGTGAACTTGGATCCGCCCGTTGCAACATCCGCGTTGCCGGCACTGGAGCCCGAGCCACCACTGGCGCCGCAGCCCGCAAGGAGGCCAGCTACCAAGGCGACTCCGGCCACCTTCATGGAAAGCTTGCGCATGCGGGAAGCCTTACGCGGCTGTACTTCAAAATCGTCATTTTTCACTGGGTAAGGCTAACCTAATTAAGGCACACTTCCGTGACGTTGTGACAACAGTCACGGGATCGCCCCCTATTACCGCCCCACCTCTCCGGAATGGTCCCCTGCTGTGTCCCACATGACGGCGCTATGTCCCAAGTAGCCGCTCCCGCCCTTCCGGCTGCCGGCGCGGTGCCGCATTCCGGCGTCGTCAATAAATCCCGCTGGCGGATCGTCTTCCTGGCCCTTGCCGCGGCGGTACTCCTGGGTGCCGTGATGTTGAGCCTGGGCATCGGGGCGAAGTTCATCCCGGCTGCCACCGTCCTGGAAGCGTTCACCAACCCACAGGACACGGCAGATCACGCGATCATTCTGGAAAGCCGCCTGCCGCGTACCTTGATGGGGATCGCCGTCGGAGTCGCCCTGGGTGTAGCCGGCGCGCTGATCCAGGCGATCACGCGGAATCCGCTGGCAGATCCTGGCATCCTGGGCGTCAACGCCGGCGCATCCTTCGCGATCGTGCTGGCGATCGGCGTCTTCGGCGTTGGTTCCCTGAGTGGTTACATCTGGTTCGCGTTTGCCGGCGCCATCCTCACAACGGCGGCCGTGTACTTGATCGGCACTTCCGGCAGGAACGTGGTGAATCCGATCCGGCTGACGCTGGCCGGAGTGGCCTTGGGCGCGGTGCTCACCGGCATTGGATCCGGGCTCACGCTCCTGAATCCGAAAGCTTTTGACCACCTGCGCTCGTGGAGCATCGGCTCACTGGACACGCGCAGCATGGAGTCGGTCCTGACTGTGGCGCCGTTCATGGGCGCGGGCCTGCTGGTGGCGTTGTTCTGCGTCCGCGGACTCAATGCCGTGGCGCTGGGCGACGACCTCGCCACCTCCCTGGGGGCCAACGTCAACCGCACGCGCATCCTGGGGATTATTTCCATCACCCTCCTGAGCGGCGCAGCAACGGCCGGTGCCGGAGCCATCGGATTCGTGGGGCTCATGATTCCGCACGTGGCCCGGTGGATCGTGGGCCCGGACCAGCGGTGGATCCTGGCCACCACCGTGGTGCTCTCCCCCATCCTGCTGCTGGTGTCCGACGTCGTTGGCAGGGTTGCCGCACCCGGTGAGCTCCAAGTGGGAGTGGTGACCGCGTTCATCGGTGCTCCCGTGCTGATCGCGTTGGCGCGGCGCCGGAAGGTGAGCGGACTATGAGTCGCCTGGACCCCGGGACTCGAGTGGACTTTGGCCGGCCCACCGTCCTGCTTCGCAACCGCTCGCTGAGCCTCCGGTTCGATGTCCGCAGCATCCTCGTCTGCATCCCGCTGCTCCTGGCCGCGCTTGCCGTGGCCGTGGTTTCACTGGCCACCGGCGACTACGACGTCACTGTGCAACAGGTCCTGCAAGCCTTCACCGGAGATGCCCCGGGACTTGCACAGACCATCGTCATGGAGTGGCGTCTCCCTCGTGTGCTGGCGGCGTTGGTGTTCGGTGCCGCCCTGGGCATGAGCGGCGGCATTTTCCAGTCCATGACCCGCAACCCTTTGGGCAGCCCGGACATCATCGGCTTCAACACAGGCGCCTACACTGGTGCGCTGATCGTGATGCTGACAGTTGGTGGGGGCTACCTTGGCATCGCAGCGGGCGCCCTTGTGGGTGGCGTCCTCACCGCTCTGGCCGTCTATTTGCTGGCTTACCGCCGCGGCTCCCAAGGCTTCCGGCTCATCATCGTGGGCATCGGCATCAGCGCAATGCTGGCCGCCTTGAATCACTGGCTCATCCTGCAGGCCGAACTTGAAGCCGCCCTGGCGGCAGCCGTTTGGGGAGCCGGGTCCCTCAACGGCATCACGTGGGAGCAAGCGGCGCCTGCCGCCGTCGTGGTTGTTGTGGTTGGCTTGGCCACGCTGGCCGTGACGCGTCGGATGCAACTCCTGGAAATGGGCGACGACGCCGCACGCGCCTTGGGCGTCCGGGCGGAACCCACCCGTTTGTTGCTGCTCAGCCTGGGCGTGGCGCTCACTGCGGCTGTGACGGCAGTGGCCGGTCCCATAGCGTTCGTCGCCCTCGCCGCCCCGCAGTTGGCCCGTCGGCTCACCGGGAGCGCCGGCATCACCTTGGTTCCGTCCGCAGTGATGGGTGCCTTCCTGCTGGTGGCGAGCGACCTCGCCGCGCAACGCCTGTTCTCTCCGATCCAGCTCCCCGTCGGCGTTGTGACGGTATGCATCGGCGGTATCTACCTCGTCTGGCTGCTGGCCAGGGAAGCAAGGAAATCATGATCCTCACTACTTCTGCTCCGCAGCTCCACGCCGAAGCCCTGACCATCGGCTACGAGCAACGCATCATCTCCGAGAACCTCAACGTGCGCATCCCCGAGGGAAAGTTCACCGTGATCGTGGGGCCCAACGCCTGCGGCAAGTCCACGCTCCTGCGCGCCCTCGCCCGGCTCATCAAGCCGCGCAGCGGACAGGTGCTGCTGGACGGCAAATCCGTGACCGCGCTGCCCTCGAAGGAACTCTCCCGGCGCCTCGGGTTGCTGCCGCAGTCCTCCATCGCACCCGACGGCATCACCGTGGCCGACCTCGTGGCACGAGGCCGGTACCCGCACCAGAAACTGCTGCGGCAATGGTCCGAAGCCGATGAAATGGCCGTCGTGGAAGCCATGGATGCCACCGGCGTCGCCGCATTGTCCGGGCGGCTGGTTGACGAGCTCTCCGGCGGCCAGCGCCAGCGTGTGTGGGTGGCCATGGTTCTCGCCCAGCAGACGCCGCTGATGCTCCTGGACGAGCCCACCACGTTCCTTGATATCGCACACCAGATCGAACTGTTGGAACTCTTCCGCGAGCTCAACCTGGACAAGGGCCACACGCTGGTCGCAGTGCTGCACGACCTCAACCATGCCAGCCGCTACGCAGACCACATCATCGCCATGAAAGACGGCGTGGTAGTGGCCGAAGGGGCTCCCGCTGACGTGATCACCGAGTCCTTGGTGGAGGACGTGTTCGGCATGGCCTGCCAAATCATCGACGACCCCGTGACGCACACGCCGCTGGTGGTCCCGCTCGGGCGACCCCGCCACGCAGCGGTCACGGACTAACGCTTTTAACGACGAGGGGGGGGGGGGGGGGGGGGGGGGGGGGGGGGGGGGGGGGGGGGGGGGGGGGGGGGGGGGGGGGGGGGGGGGGGGGGGGGGGGGGGGGGG